>NZ_MUYZ01000585.1:0-1857 GCF_003013775.1 Micromonospora sp. MH33 | reverse complement strand
CCGCTGGCGGGCACGCTCCGGCCCGAGCCCGGCCTCTGCCGGGGGCTGGAACGCGGCGAGGCGCCGGCCGCCACCGGGAAGGGCCCACTCGCCGTGCTCTGCCAGCGGCTCCTCGACGGGTTGACCGACGTGCCCGCGGCGGGTGCGGCGTGACCGGGCCGGCCGACGCCGGGGAACTGGCCGCCCGGGTCCGGCACCGGTTCGCCGCCGAGGCCACCCCGGTCACGCCCGCGGCCATCGTCTCCGCCGTCCGCGCCGAACCGGACGCCGCCGTGCTCGGGGACACCGCCCTGCTGCGGATCGCCGACCGGGTCCACGACGACCTCGTCGGCGCCGGTCCGCTCGCGCCGTTGCTGGCCGATCCGCAGGTCACCGACGTACTGGTGAACGGCACCCGGGTCTGGGTCGACCGGGGACGGGGCCTGCGCCAGGTGGCCGTCCCGATCGGTACGGTCGACGACGTCCGCCGGCTGGCCCAGCGCCTCACCGCGGCAGCCGGGCGCCGGCTCGACGACGCCTCCCCGTACGCCGACGCCCGGCTGCCCGACGGCACCCGGCTGCACGCCGTGCTGCCACCGGTGGCGACCGACGGGCCCTACCTGTCGCTGCGCACCTTCCGGCAGCGACCGTTCACCCTCGACGAACTGGTCCGGCAGGGCACCGTGCCCCGGCCGGTGGCCCCGCTGCTCGCCGCCGTCGTGGCCGCCCGGTTGGCGTACCTGGTCACGGGCGGGACCGGCTCCGGCAAGACCACCCTGCTCAACACGCTGCTCGGGCTGGTGCCGGGGACCGAGCGCATCGTGCTCGTGGAGGACGCGGCCGAGCTGCGGCCCGTGCACCCGCACGTGATCGGCCTCCAGGCGCGGACGTCCAACGTGGAGGGCGCCGGGGCGGTCGGGTTGAGCGACCTGGTCCGGCAGGCGCTGCGGATGCGGCCGGACCGGCTGGTGGTGGGCGAGTGCCGGGGCGCCGAGGTGGTCGACCTGCTCGCCGCGTTGAACACCGGCCACGACGGCGGGGCCGGGACGCTGCACGCCAACGCCGCGACGGACGTACCGGCCCGCCTGGAGGCGCTCGGGATGCTCGGTGGTCTGCCCCGGGCCGCCCTGCACGCCCAGGTCGCGGCCGCGCTCCAGGTGCTCCTGCAGCTCCGGCGGACCACCGAGGGTCGGGTGCTGGAGTCGGTCAGCCTGCTCCTGCCCGAGGGACCCGACCGGGTGGTCACCGTGGTCCCGGCCTGGCTACGCGGCCGCGGGCTCGGGCTCGCGGCCCGACCGCTCGGCGCCCTCCTGCGCGAGCGGGGGGTGGCGGTGCCACCGATCCTCTGCGCGGCGTGGCCGGGCTCGGCGGGCCCGTCGTGACCGGCCAGGCGTGGCTGGTGGCCGTGTTCCTGACCGGCGCCGCGGTGGTGGTCTCCTGGCCGCTGCGCGCCGGTCGGGCCCGGCGGCACGCGGTCCTCGACCTGGGAAACCGCCCTGGTCATGGCGGCGCCCGGCCGACCTGCGTCCGCCCGGGTGCGGGGCCCGGGCCGGTGGTGCGAACGCCGCACCCCAGCGTTCCCCACCTGCCCGCCACCACGCCCGAACGCCCCGCCGACCGTCCCCCTCCGGGGCGGCCACCGGGGCGGCGTGACCCGACCCGCCCGCCCGCCGGGCTCATCCCCACCGACTTCGTCCGCAACAGAGGATCAGTGCGAGCGGCGCAGGCGCCGTCCGTTGTGGTCGGTCGTTCGCCGTTGTCCGGGCGGCCTGCCCTGCTGGCGGCGGCCGTGGTCGGCGCCGGGGCCGGAGCGCTGCTCGGCGGCCCGGTGGCCGCGGTGGTGCTGGCCGCCTACGGCACGCTCGCGGCGCGGGCGGT
>NZ_MUYZ01000584.1:0-1879 GCF_003013775.1 Micromonospora sp. MH33 | reverse complement strand
CCGGACGGCCGCCGCGCGGTACGCCGCCTCGGCCTCGGCGCGGTGGCCGGCGACGGCGAGCCGGAGGGCGGCGTACCAGGCGGTGAAGACGCCGACCAGGGGCAGTTCGTAGCGGGCGGCGAGCCGGTCGGCGGCGGCCGCGTGGGCGTCGGCGGCGGCGAGGTCGGCGTGGGCGCAGTGCGCCTGGAGTGCGATGAGGTGCCCGAGCACCTCGAAGGTGACCAGCCCGTGCCGGGCAGCCAGGTCGACCAGTTCGGCGCCGACGCGGGCGCGTTCCGGTGCCCGGCCGGCCCGGTCGAAGGAGTGCATGAAGCGGGCGTTGAGCGCGAACGCCAGCAGCGCCGGGTCACCGAGCCGGCGGGCGATCCCCTCGGCCTCGGCGGCCGCCCGCCGGCCCCGGTCGCCGGTCTCGCCACGCAACTCCAGGGCGAGGGTGCAGAGCAGCCGGCCGCGCCGGACCGCCTGGCCGGCGGGGAGCGCGGCGAGTGCGGCCTCGGCGGCGGCGACGATGCGGCGGGACAGCTCCTCGTCGTCGTTGCGGGTCCAGACGGCCGGCACGTCGAACGCGGCCAGCACGTCCGCGGTGAGCCCGGGGTCGGCGAGCCGTTCGACGGCGGCGACCGCCTCGGCCCGCAGCCCGCGGGTCCGGTCGAGGTGGCCGGTGACGGCGAGGTTGCGACCCCAGCCGATGACCGCCGCCAGCCTCGCGCGTACGTCGTTCCCGCCGGCCCGGTCGTGGGCGGCGACGGCCTGCTGCCAGAGCCGGGCCGCCTCGTGCGGGTGGCTGCGCCGCTCGGCCCGTTCGGCGGCGGCAGCGGCGTACCGGGCGGCGCGGGTCGCGGCGTCCGGACCGGGGGCCTGTCCGAAGTGGTGGGCGAGGGCGGCGACGTCGTCCGGCCGGAGCCGTTCGAGCGCCGCGCCGGCGGCCGCGTGCCAGCGGGCCCGGCGCGGGGCGGACAGGTCGGCGTAGAGGGTGTCGCGGACCAGGATGTGGCCGAAGCGGGTGCCGTCGGGGGTGAGGAAGCCGGCCTGCGCGGCCCGGTCCACGGCGTCCAGCATGGCCTCCTCGCCGGCCAGCGCGGCCAGCACGTCCGCGTCGAGGTCACGGCCGAGCACCGCGGCCTGCCGCAGCACGGTCCGGGTCGACTCGGGCAGCTGCGCCAGGCGGTGCCGGATGACGTCCCGCACGCCGGCCGGGACGGTGTCCAGCGCGGCGGCCCCCTCGACGGCGAGCAGCCGGGCCAGTTCCCGGGCGAAGAACGGGTTGCCGCCGCTGCGCCGGTGCAGCACCCGCACGGTGTCCCCGTCCGCCGGCCCGGCGACGGCCCGGACCAGGTCGGCGGTCTCCGCCTCGGCGAGCCCGCCCAGGTAGACCCGGACCGGTTCGGTGCGGGCGAGGCGGGCCAGGGCACCGGTCAGCGACGGGGTGATCCCGGTGGCCCGGTACGTGCCGACCGCCAGCACCGGCCCGGTCACCGGCTCCGGGCCGGTGAACAGCGCGGTGAGCAGGTCGAGGGTGTCCTCGTCGGCCCGGTGCAGGTCGTCGAGGACGAGCAGCACCGGGCCGTGTCGCGCCGCCGCGCCGAGCCGGGTGACCGCGATCCGGCGCAGCCGGTACCGGGCCACTGCCGGCTCGTTGGCGACGGGCACGTCCACCGGAGCGTCGCCGAGCGACCCGCCGGACACGCCACCGGGAACCGGCGCGCCGTACGGTCCGCCGGCCACCGATCCACCGGCGACCGCCGGTTCCTCCGGTTCCGCCGCGTCGGGCAGGGCCGCGGCGAGCTGCGTCCACGGCCAGGCGGCCGGGGCGCCCTCGTACTCGGGGACCCGCCCGACGGCGCAGGTCCAGCCGGTGGCGGCGAGCCGGTCGGCCAGC
>NZ_MUYZ01000583.1:0-1884 GCF_003013775.1 Micromonospora sp. MH33 | reverse complement strand
GGCAGCGCCGTCGGGCAGCGCGGCGAGCACGCCGGCCAGCGCGGCCCGGTCCGCCGGCGCCGGGTGCGGCCAGCCGCCCGGCACCGGGTGTTCCCGTACCGTCCAGCCGAGCGCGGCCAGCTCGCGGCAGGCCCGACGGTCGTACCCGTTGCCGCCGCTGGGGCTCGCCGGGTCGTCGATGTCGCCCGGCAGCACCACGTGCACGACGGTCATCCGGTCACAGCGACCGCTCGTAGCTCGCCCAGGCGACATGTGACTCGTGCAGGGTGACCGTGATGCCGGCCAGCCCACGCGCCCCCTCGCCGAGCCGCCCGGTGTGCACCGCCTCGGCCAGCCGGTCGGCCACCGTCCGGGCCAGCACCTCGGTGGTGGTGTTCACCCCGGCGAAGTCCGGCTCGTCGTCCAGGTTGCGGTAGGTGAGCGCGCCGAGCACGGCCTTGAGCTGCTCGGTGGCCAGCCCGATGTCGACCACGATCCCGTCGGCGTCCAGCTCCGGCCGGCGGAAGGAGGCGTCGACGACGAAGGTCGCGCCGTGCAGCCGCTGGGCCGGGCCGAACACCTCGCCGCGGAAACTGTGGGCGACCATCATGTGGTCACGGACGGTGACGCTGAACATGGTCACTCCTCGTCGTAGGTGATCAGGTGGCAGAGCGCGGGGAGCCGGCCCGAGGCGAGCCGGTCCAGCACGTCGGGCAGGTCGGCGAAGCGGGACCGGCCGGTGAGCAGCGCGTCGAACACCGGGTCGGCGAGCAGGTCCAGGGCCAGCGCCAGCCGGTCGGCGTAGCTCCGGTCGGCGCGCCGGGGCGACACGGTGCCGACCTGGCTGCTGCGGATGCCGAGCCGCTTCGAGTGGAACGCCCCGCCCAGCGCGAGGGTGACCGGACGGTCGCCGTACCAGCTCAGCTCCAGCACGCTGCGCTCCGGACGGAGCAGGTCCAGCGCGCGTTGCAGCCCCTCGGCGCTGGCGCTGGCGTGCACCACGAGGTCCCGGTCGCCGGCCGCGTCGGCGGGCAGCGCGAAGTCGACGCCGAGCGCCGCGGCCACTCCGGCCCGGGCCGGGTCGGCGTCGACCAGCTCGACGTGGACCCCGGGGAAGCGGGCCAGCACGGCGGCCACGCAGCAGCCCACCATGCCGCCGCCGAGGACGGTGGCCCGGTCGCCGACCAGCGGCGCGGCGTCCCAGAGCGCGTTCACCGCGGTCTCCACGGTGCCGGCCAGCACCGCGCGGGCCGCCGGCACCCGATCGGGTACGACCACCACGGCGTCGGCCGGCACCACGTACGCGGTCTGGTGCGGGTGCAGGCAGAAGACGGTACGTCCGCGCAGTTCCGCCGGCCCCTCCTCGACGGTGCCCACGCTCAGGTAGCCGTACTTCACCGGTGCCGGGAAGTCGCCCTCCTGGAACGGAGCGCGCATCGTGGCGTACTGGTCGGCGGGCACCCGACCGGTGAAGACGAGGGCCTCGGTGCCCCGGCTGACGCCGGAGTAGCGGGCGCGGACCAGCACCTCGCCGGGGCCGGGCGGGGCGAGCGCGACCGGGCGGAGCTCACCCTCGCCGGGGGCGCGGAGCCAGAAGGCGCGGGCGTCACCGGTCACGAATTCTCCTCTTTTCCGCATCCGGACCGAACCGGACGGCCGAATTTCCCGTGATGACTGGCAGGGTTGTCGATCATAGACACGGAGGCAGGGTGTCCACGGTTCGAAATGGCCCGTTGGTCGGGCTGATCGTGCAGTTCGTCCTGCTGGCCGGGCTCGCCGGCACGGTGGGCGTCGGCGTGGCGGGCTGGCTCGCCGGGGTGGCGTACGCCGGGGTGCTCTGCGGGCTGCTGCGGCGCGGCCTGCGGGCGGCCGGCGCGGAGCGGCTCGGCCCGGCCGACCGGGTGA
>NZ_MUYZ01000582.1:0-1899 GCF_003013775.1 Micromonospora sp. MH33 | reverse complement strand
CAGCCGCCGGCCGTACGCGCCGGTGGACCGCAGCGCCACCTGGTCCTCTCCGTCGGCGCCGGCGAGGACGCGGGCGAGCCGCCGGGCCGCGCGGTCGTCCGGTTCGCCGGGCAGGTCGACGAGGCCGCCCCAGCGGTCCGGGTGTTCCAGGGCGGCGACCCGGCCGAAGCCCCAGGCGAGCTGCTGCGTCGGGTGCGGCAGCGGGTCGGCGGGGCCGGTGGAGACGGCGCCCCGGGTGAGGGTCCACAGTGGTGCGCGGATCCCGGCGTCGCCGAGGGCCTGCACGAGGGTGACGGTGCCGGCGAAGCCGGCCGGCAGGTGCGGGTGCCCGGGCAGCGGCGTCTCGTCGAGCGGGAGCAGGGAGGCGATGCCGGCGGCCGGGGTGGCCGCGGCGAGGTCGCGCAGCCGGGCCGCGAGGCCGGCGCGGTCGGACCGTTCCCCGGCGAGGGCGACGGGTACGACCGTGGCGCCGTGCCGGCGCAGCGCGTCGGCGGTGAAGGCGGCCTCAGCGGCGCCGGTGTCGTCCGGGCCGGTGACCAGCCACCAGGTGCCGGTGAGGGCCGGCTCGGCGGCGGTGTCGGGGGCGACGGGCAGCAGGTCGGCGAGGGCGCCCTCCGGTACCGCGGCGGTGTCGGCGAGTTCGGCGGTGACCGCGGCGAGGTCCTCGGCCTCGACGGCGGCCCAGAACCGGGCGTCGACCTCGTCGGGCTCCGTGAGGGCCGCCGGGGCCGGCGCGGCGGCCGGGCGCGGCCAGTAGTGCTGCCGCTGGAACGGGTAGGTGGGCAGGTCGCGGCGGTGCACGGCGCGGCCGGCGAAGGCGGGCCGCCAGTCGACGGCGGCGCCACCGGCGTACGCCTCGGCGAGCGCGCGGTGGAACCGGTCGAGGCCGCCCTCGTCGCGGCGCAGGGTGCCCGTGACGGTGACCGCGGTCGGGTCGGCGGCGGCCACCTCCACGCTCTCCTGCACCGCCATGGTGAGCACCGGGTGGGCGCTGACCTCCACGAACGTGTGATAGCCGGCAGCCACCAGATCACGCACGGCCTCGTCGAAGCGCACCGTCTGCCGCAGGTTCCGGTACCAGTAGTCCGCGTCGAGACCGGCCGTGTCGACCCAGTCACCCTCCACCGTGGACCGGAACCGGACCTCCCCGGTGCGGGGCCGCAGCCCGCCGAGCAGATCCAGGAGCTGCTCCCGCAGCGGCTCGACGTGCCCCGAGTGCGACGCGTAGTCCACCGGCACCCGACGCACCCGCACGTCACGGCCCTCGTAGTGAGCGACCAGCTCATCGAGGGCGGCGGCATCACCGGACACGACCACGGAGGTGGGGCCGTTGACGGCGGCCAGCGCGACCCGTCCGCCCCACCGCTCGATGGTGGCGGCGGCCTCCTCGGCCGTGGTGGCGACCGACACCATGCCACCGCCACCCGCGATACCGGCGATGATCCGGCTGCGCAACGCCACCACGGCCGCGGCGTCGTCCAACGTCAGTGCCCCCGCGACATACGCGGCGGCGATCTCGCCCTGCGAGTGGCCGATCACGGCGGAGGGTTGGACGCCGTAGGAGCGCCACAACGCGGCCAGGGACACACCGACCGCGAACAGCGCCGGCTGCACCACATCGACCCGCTCCAACGACGGCGCATCCGGCGCGCCCCGCACCACATCCAGCAGAGACCAGTCCACATACGGACGCAGCGCCTCCGCGCACGCGCCGAACGCCTCCGCGAACACCGGAGCGCTGTCCAACAACTCCGCTGCCATACCCGCCCACTGCGAACCCTGCCCAGGGAAGACGAAAGCCACCTCCCCCGGCGTACCCGGGGCGCGGGTGACGGTGTGCGGCGCGGGGCGGCCGTCGGCGAGCGCGCCCAGCGCGGCGGCCAGGCCGTCGCGGCCGGC
>NZ_MUYZ01000581.1:0-1901 GCF_003013775.1 Micromonospora sp. MH33 | reverse complement strand
GACCCGGCCGAGGCCCCAGAGCGCCGCCTGCCGGGGGTTGGCCGGCGCGTCGTCGTCGCCGACGCCCACCGCGCCCCGGGTGGCGCACCACAGCCGGGCCGGCGCGTCGAGGTCGGTCAGGGCCTGCAGCAGCTGGACGGTGGCGGCCAGCGGCTCGTCGCCGAGTGCCGCGGCGACCAGGTCGGCCAGTCGGGCGGCCAGCTCGTCGGGGTCGGCGGCGGTGTCCACCGGCGCGGTGGTCACCGCCGGGCCGAGGGCGCGGGCGCAGGCGTCCAGCCCCGGGTCGGCGGCCCGGTCGGCGGGCAGCAGCACCAGCCAGCGTCCCGGCGCGGGCGTGGCGTCCGGCGGCGCCACCGGCTGCCAGCGCACCCGGTAGCGGCTGCCGTCCACGAGGGAGCGTTCCCGACCGCGTCGCCGCCAGGCGGACAGCGCCGGCAGCACGGCGCCGAAGGGCTGGTCGCGGGCCACGTCCAGCTCGGTGAGCAGGGTGTCGACGTCCTCGGCGTCGACGGCCGCCCAGAACCGGCGCTCCACCTCGGTGCCGTCGTCGACCGGCGCGGTCAGCCAGGCCGGCGGCTCCGGCCAGTACCGCTGCCGGTCGAAGACGTACGTGGGCAGGTCGGCCGGCTGCGGCTCGGTGCCCCCGTACAGCGCCGGCCAGTCCGGGGAGATCCCGTGCGCGTGCAGCGCGGCGACGGCGCGGAGCAGGGCGGGCGGCTCCGGCCGGTCCCGGCGCAGGGTGGGCAGGACCAGCGGGGCCGGGCCGCCGTCGGCGAGGACGCCCTGGGCCAGCGCGGTGAGGGCGCCGTCCGGGCCGATCTCCACGTACGCGGTGCAGGCCTGCGCGCGCAGCGCGGTGACCGCGTCGGCGAAGCGCACCGTGTCGCGGGCGTGCCGCACCCAGTAGCCCGGCGCGCCGATCTCCGCCGCCTCGACGGGCGCGCCGGTGACCGTGGAGACCAGCGGCACGGTCGGCGGGTGGTGCGGCAGCCGGGCGGCGACGGCGGCGAGGTCGTCGAGGACGGGATCCATGAGCGGGCTGTGGAATGCGTGGCTGACGGCGAGCCGCCGGGTGCGTACCCCGCGGGCGGTCCACTCGGCGGCGACCTCCGCGACGGCGTCGGCGGTGCCGGCGACCGCCACCGCGGCGGGCCCGTTGACCGCGGCGATGGCGACCCCGGCGCCGAGCGTGGGCCGTACGTCATCCTCGCTCGCGGCGATGGCGAGCATCGCCCCGCCGGCGGGCAGCGCCTGCATGAGCCGGGCCCGGGCGGCCACCAGGGCGGCCGCGTCGGCCAGCGACAGCACGCCGGCGACGTGCGCGGCGGCCAGCTCGCCGACGGAGTGGCCCAGCAGGTGGTGCGGGCGCGGGCCCCACGAGGTGACCAGCCGGTACGCGGCAACCTGGTAGGCGAAGAGCGCCGGCTGGGTGAACTCGGTGCGGTCCAGCAGGGCCGCCTCTGCGGTGTCGGGCCCGGCGAACATCACCTCCCGCAGCGGGCGGCTCAGATGCCGGTCGAGTTCGGCGGCGACCTCGTCGAACGCGGCGGCGAAGACCGGGAACCGGCGGTGCAGCTCGGCACCCATGCCGGGGCGCTGGGCGCCCTGGCCGGTGAAGAGGAACGCGAGCTTGCCGGCCGGGCGGGCCACGCCGCGCACCACGCCCGGGGCGGGTCGTTCCTCGGCGACCGCCCGCAGGCCGGCGAGCAGCGCGTCCCGGTCGTCGCCGGTGACCGCGGCCCGGTGCGGCAGCGTCGCCCGGGTGGTGACCAGCGAGTACGCCACGTCGGCCGGGCGCAGCCCGGGGTGGGCGGTGAGGTGGTCGAGCAGCCGCCGGGCCTGCCCGGCGAGGGCCGGCGCGGAGCGGGCGGAGACCAGCCACGGGGCCGGCGGGGCGGGCC
>NZ_MUYZ01000580.1:0-1904 GCF_003013775.1 Micromonospora sp. MH33 | reverse complement strand
CCCGCCGCCGCCGGCCCACCGGCCGGTCGGACCGCCGCGCCGGTCCCGCCGCCGCCGTACCGGCCGGTCGCGGTGACCGCCCCGACCGTGGTCCGGGTGCCCGCGCCCCGCCCGCCGATTCCCGTGAAGATCCTCATCGCCGGCGGCTTCGGGGTGGGCAAGACCACCACGGTGGGCGCGATCTCCGAGATCGCCCCGCTGACCACCGAGGCGGAGATGACCAGCGCCGGGATCGGCGTCGACGACCCGGGCACGGTCCCGGAGAAGACCACCACCACGGTGGCCATGGACTTCGGCTGCGTCACCATCGACCGCAGCCTCAAGCTCTACCTCTTCGGTACGCCCGGCCAGGCCCGCTTCGGGTTCATGTGGGACGACCTGGCCCGGGGCGCGCTCGGCGCGCTGGTGGTGGTGGACAGCGCGCGGCTCGACGACTGCTACCCGGCGATCGACTACTTCGAGCGGGCCGGGCTGCCGTTCGCGGTGGCGGTGAACGCCTTCGACGGCCGGCTGGCCCTCGACCTGCCCTCGGTCCGCTGGGCGCTGGCGATCGGCGAGCACGTGCCGCTGGTGCAGTTCGACGCCCGGGACCGGCTCTCCGTACGGGACGCGCTGCTGGTCGTCCTGGACCGGGCCTTGGACCGGGCGACCCGGGAGAAGGGTGCCTGAACCGACCGTCGGTTCCGACCCGTGGTGACGGAAGAGGTGGACGTGATGAGAGGTGATCTGGACGAGACCCTGGCCCGGCTGGCCCGGCGCGAGGAGGCGCTGCGCCGCCGGGCGCCGCTGCCCGGCGAGCAGGACGAGCAGTTCGAGGCGGCCGGGCCGGTTGACGCGCCGGCGGACGGGCGGGCGGGGCACGGCGCGCACCGGCTGCGCGGGGGCAACCCGCCGGAGCAGCGGGACCCGGTCGAGGAGGTGGCCGAGGCGGTCCGCCGGGTGGTCGCCGAGCACCCCGGGCTGGCCGTCGTCCTGCGGGTGGAGCGGGGCGGGCAGGCGTACCCGTTGCGGGTCTCCTGGTCCGGCCCGGAGGTGACGGTCGGCGCGGCGCCCGCGCCGGCGCCCCCACCGGCCTGGCCCATGTCGGTGAAGACCGTGCCGGCCCCCGGACAGGACGGGATGGCCCCCGACCCGGCGGCCCGGCTGGCCGACATGATCCGGCGCGATCCCTCGCTGCTGGAGGACACCGGCCCGCTCTGACGCCGCCGACCGGGCCCGCCGGCACGACGTGGTGCCGGCGGCTACTGTCGGGCGGTGGCGGAACCCGACCTGACCCTGACCGCGAGCCTGCGGCCGGCGGCGCTGGACGCCCGGCGCGGCGTCGTCCGCCTGCACCCCGAGGTGCTGACCGCGCTGGCGCTGCGCCCCGGCGACCCGGTGCGGCTGGGCGGCCGCCGGGTGACCGCCGGCATCGCCGCCCCGGCCGGGCCGAGCGCGAGCAGCGCCCTGCTCTACGCCGACGACCTGCTGCTGGGCAACCTGGGCCTGCGCGACGGCGGGCAGGTCACGGTGAGCCCGCTGCCGGCGGTCCCGCTGCGCCGGGTCACCCTGGCCGGCCCGGTCGGCGTCGTCGCCGCCGTCTCCCCGGAGATGCTCCGGCTCGCGCTGCTCGGCAAGGTGGTCACCGCCGGCGACGACGTCTCGCTGCTGCCCCAGGACGTGCTCCCCGACGCCGCGCTGCGCGGCCTGGTCGAGGCCGCCCGGCGCAGCCTCGCCAGCACCGTCGGGTACGCCTGGACCAGCACCCTGCTCACCGTGGTGGCGGCCGAACCGGCAACCGGCGCGCTGGTCACCATGGACACCGTGGTCGGCTGGGAGCACGGCCCGGCCACCCGCGGCTCCGGCCCGGCCGGCGAGGCGGGCCCGGCGGGTGCGGTGGCCCCGGCCGGACCGGCCACGACCGC
>NZ_MUYZ01000058.1:0-29331 GCF_003013775.1 Micromonospora sp. MH33 | reverse complement strand
CGGATCAGCGCCGGCACCGGAGCGGCCGGCTGGCTGGCGGCCGCCACCACCCGCGCCGAGGTCCGCCGCACCGCCGCGGTGGCCGTGCCGCTGGTGCTGATGTTCGCGATCAACGCGCCGCTGCTGCTCAACGGCGAGCTGCTCGCCCGGCTGGCCGGCGACCAGCAGTCGGCGCGGCTCGCCGGGGCCACCACCCTGGTGACCGGCGCGACCGGCCTGCCGCTCGACACCGCCGCTCGGGTGGCCGCACTGCCCGGCGTCACCGGGGCGGTGGCGACCGTGCCCACCCGCGTGGTGCTCGCCCAGGGTGGCAAGCCCCAGGACTACGCCGCGCAGGGCCTGCTGCGCACCGGTGCGGACGGCGCTCTCGACCTGGCCGTCGAGGCCGGCGCGCTGGCCGGGGACGGGACGTTCGCGGCCAGCACCGACCTGGCCGACGCGTACGGCTGGCGGCTCGGCGACGAGGTGCCGCTCTGGCTCGCCGACGGGGAGCGGGTGGTCCTGCGGCTCTCGGCCCGCTACACCCGGCATCGCGGATTCGGCGAGCTGACCCTGCCGGCCGGCCTGGTCGCCGCCCACGATCCGCGCGGCCTGGTGACCGTGGTCGCCCTGCGGCACTCCGACGGCGCGGTGGCCGAACGGGTCCGGCAGCGCTGGCCCGACCTGCGGGTGGTGCCGACCGCGGCGGCGACCCGTACCGACGACGGCAACCAGCAGGGCGCGTGGGAGCTGCTCGTGGTGGTCTCGCTGGGCTTCACCGCGATCGCCGTGGTGAACACGTTCGCCATCTCGGCAGCCGCCCGGCGGCGGGAGTTCACGGACCTGCGGCTGGCGGGCGCGACCGCCCGGCAGGTGCACCGCCTGGTGGACCGGGAGGCGCTGATCACGGTGACGGCCGGGTTGGTCCTGGGCGTCGCGGTCACCAGCGCGGTGGTCGTCCCGTTCAGTGTCGCTCAGGACGGCGTGTTCCGGCTGGTGGTGGCGCCGGCGACGTACCTGGTCCTGCTCGCCGGGGTCGCCGGGCTGGGGCTGGCGGGCGGTGCCCTCCCGGTCCGGTTCGTACTCCGGCGGCGCGACCTGCCGGCCGTCGGGGGCCGGTGACCATCCGCTCCCGGGCCGCCGCCGGCACACCGGCGGCGGCCCGGGTCGCTACGATCCGCCGGGTGACCATGGCGACCGCCCGGAGCGTGGCGTACCTGGCGACCGGCATCCTGGCCGGTGCCGCCGGATTCGCCTGGACGGTGGCGGCGCTGGTCACCGTCGGCCTGCTCTCCGTCACCCAGCTCGGTGGCCCGGTGTTCCTCGGCGCCACGTGGGTGACCCGCCGGCTCGCCACCGCCGAGCGCCACCGCGCCGGCTGGGTTCTCGGCCGGCCGTTGGACGAGCCGTACGAGCCGGCCGCGCCTGGTGTGGTGCGCGAGCGGGTCGCCGCCGTGGCCCGGCAGCCGGCCACCTGGCGGGACCTGGCCTGGCTGGTGGTGTGCTTCCCGGTCGGGCTGGTCACCGGCGTGGTCGGGACGGTGCTGGCCGTCGTGCCGGTGGCTGCTGTCCTCGCCCCCGGATGGCTGTGGGCGGTGCCGAACGACAACGCCCCGTGGCCACTGCGGCCCCTGTTCACCACCACGCCGGGCCGGTTCGCGCTCGCCGCGATCGGACTCCTGATGCTTCCGGTGGCGGCCTGGCTGCTCCGGGTGCTGGCGCGGGGCGTGACGTCCGGCGCGCGCGCCCTGCTGGCACCCGGCGCGCACCTGCGTCTCGTCCGCGAGGCGGCCCGGCTCGCCGAGACCCGGGCGCGGGTGGTCGACGCGCAGGCCGCCGAGCTGCGGCGGATCGAGCGCGACCTGCACGACGGTGCGCAGGCCCGGATCGTGGCGGCCGGCATGACCCTGGCCCTGGCGGCTCGGAAACTGCGGGCCGGCGGCCCGGCGGTGTCCGACGTGGACCTGGCTCGATCCCAGCTCGACGAGGCACTGGCGGAACTTCGTCGGCTGGTCCGGGGGATTCACCCGCCGATCCTCACCGACCGGGGCCTGCACGCCGCCCTCGCCGCCCTCGCCGCCGACAGCCCGCTCGACGTCAGGTTGTGCGGCGATCCGGAGGCGCGCCATCCGGCGGCGGTGGAGTCGGCGGCCTACTTCGTGGTCGCGGAGGGGCTGGCGAACGCCGCCAAGCACGCCGACGCGTCCCGTTGCACGATCGTCCTGGCTCCCGGCGCGGGTACGTTGACGGTGAGCCTGACCGACGACGGAAAGGGCGGCGCAGACCTGGCGGGCAGCGGGCTGGACGGGCTGCGCCGCCGCGTCGAGGCGCTCGACGGCGCGTTGACCCTCACCAGTCCACCGGGCGGGCCCACCGTCCTGCACGCGGAGCTGCCATGCGCATCGTGATCGCCGAAGACCTGCTGCTCCTCCGCGACGGGCTGGTGCGGCTGCTCACCGACACCGGGCACGAGGTGGTGGCCGCGGTCGACAACGCGGACGAACTGCTCGACGCCGTCGAGCGGCACCGACCCGAACTGTCCCTGGTGGACGTCCGGCTGCCGCCCGGCTTCCGGGACGAGGGGTTGCGCGCGGCGCTCCGGCTGCGGGCCGACGGGCGGGACGCTCGGGTGCTGATCCTGTCGCAGTACGTCGAGCGGGCGTACGCCGCCGAACTTCTCGCCGACGGCCGGGGCGGGGTGGGCTACCTGCTCAAGGACCGGGTCACCGCGCTGGACGACTTCCTCGACGCGGTGGACCGGGTGGCGGCCGGCGGGACGGTGATGGATCCGGAGGTGGTGCGCCAGCTCTTCACGCGCAACAGCCGACGGTCCGGCGTGGACGCGCTGACCCCACGGGAACGCGAGGTGCTGGGGCTGATGGCGCAGGGTATGTCGAACTCGGCGATCTGCGCCGCCCTGGTGCTCGCCCCGGTGAGCGTCGAGAAGCACATCACCAACATCTTCGCCAAGCTCGACCTGCCGCCCGCCGACGACGCGCACCGTCGGGTACGTGCCGTGCTCGCGTATCTCAACGGGTGACCCCCCGGACTAGGCTCTCCGGTCGTGGACGCACCCCGCCTCGCCGCGCCCGTGACCGGCGCCGTCACCCGTTTCCTCGCCGGCGCCGGCCTGCTGCTGCGCGGCCTCGGCCTCTACGTCCGCAGCCCGGGGCTGATGCTGCTCGGGATCGTGCCGGCGCTGATCTCCGGGGTGCTCTTCGTGGCCCTGTTCGCCGCCCTGCTGTACTTCGTGGACGACCTGGCCGCGCTGGTCACCCCGTTCGCGGACGACTGGTCGGGGACGTGGCGCAGCCTGATCCGGGTGGCGGCCGGGTTGGCCGTCGTCGGGCTGGCCGGCCTGCTCGGGGTGCTCACCTTCACGGCGGTCACGTTGGCCGTCGGCGACCCGTTCTACGAGAAGATCTCCGAGCGGGTGGAGGAGCGCCTCGGCGGCACGCCCGGCGCCGTCGAGGTGCCGTTCTGGGCCTCGCTGCGGCGCAGCATCCTGGACTCGCTGCGCCTGGTGGCCATCTCGGCGCTGGTCGGCGTACCCCTCTTCGTGGCCGGCTTCATCCCGCTGGTCGGGCAGACGGTGGTCCCGGTGGTCGGCGCCCTGGTGGGCGGCTGGTTCCTCGCCCTGGAGCTGGTCGGCGCGCCGTTCTACCGGCGCGGCATGCGCCTGCCGGAGCGGCGGTCGTTGCTCCGGGCGGACCGGCCGACCACCCTGGGTTTCGGGGTGGCGGTCTTCCTCTGCTTCCTGGTCCCGCTCGGCGCGGTGCTGGTCATGCCGGCCGCCGTCGCCGGGGCCACCCTGCTGGCCCGCCGGTCGCTCGGGCAGTCCGTCGTCGAGGAGGGGTGACATGGAGACGGTCCTGATCGAGGGGGACATCACCGCGCAGCAGGTCGACGCGATCGTCAACGCGGCCAACTCCTCGCTGCTCGGCGGCGGGGGCGTGGACGGCGCGATCCACCGCAAGGGCGGGCCGGCCATCCTGGAGGAGTGCCGGGCGCTGCGCGCCTCCCGCTACGGCCGGGGCCTGCCCACCGGCCAGGCGGTCGCCACCACCGCCGGCAACCTGCCGGCCCGCTGGGTGGTGCACACCGTCGGGCCGGTCTTCTCCCCGCGCGAGGACCGGTCGGCGCTGCTGCGCGACTGCTACGCCAACAGCCTCCGGACAGCCGACGACCTGGGCGCGCTGAGCGTCGCCTTCCCGCTGATCTCCGCCGGCGTCTACGGCTGGCCGGTCGAGGACGCGGTGGCCCAGGCGCTGGCCGTGCTGCACGCGGCCACCCCGGTGAACGTGAGCGAGGCCCGGCTGGTGCTCTTCGGCGCCGACACCTACGCGACGGCCGTCCGGGTCGCCGCCGGGCGCTAGTCGAGGTCGCGCAGGCAGGACCACTGGCTGGCCACCGGCCGGTAGCCGAGCCGGGCGTTGACCGCCAGCATCGGCGCGTTCGCCTCGTCGTTCGAGGTGTACGCGGTGCGTACCCCCGATGTCGCCGCCCGGTGCAGCGCGGCCTGCTTCGCCAGCCGGGCCAGCCCCCGGCCCCGGTGCTGCGGGACGGTGCCGGTGAAGTCCGACCACATCCGGTCGCCGTCCCTCTTGACCAGGCTGACGGCGACCAGCCTGCCGTCCACCTCGGCCAGCGTGCTGGCGTCCCGGTCCAGCCCCAGGTTGTCCCAGACCTCGTGGTGCCAGATGTCGTAGCCGAGCGCGTCGGTGGGTACGTCGCCCGGCTCGTCCAGCGACGACTCGGCGTCCACCCGGTGGACCTCGCGCGGGTCCACGTCGGCGGCCGACACCAGTCGTACGCCGGGCGGCGGCTCGGGCATCGGCGGCGCGGGCCGGAGGTCGAGCGCGGAGTAGCGCAGTTCCCGACTCGCTGTGA
The DNA here is from genome assembly GCF_003013775.1 of Micromonospora sp. MH33. NCBI lineage: Bacteria > Bacillati > Actinomycetota > Actinomycetes > Micromonosporales > Micromonosporaceae > Micromonospora > Micromonospora sp. MH33. The sequence goes on along the minus strand of NZ_MUYZ01000058.1, from coordinate 24,462 downwards.
AGCCGTGCCGGCGGGCGAACGGCAGGGAGCCGGGCTGGGACCAGGTGAGCAGCCGCTTCGCGCCGAGCAGGCGCAGGTGGGCGAGCGCGGCGTCCAGGAGGGCCGTGCCGACTCCCCGGAGCCGGTGCGCCGGGTGGACGTGCAGGGTCGAGATCTCCCCGACGTTCGCCGCCGAGGTCTGGATGTTGCGGTACGCCGACACCCAGCCGACCACCTGCCCGTCCGCCTCGGCCACCCAGGCCGCCCAGTCCTCACCGGGCGGCGGCTGGGCGATCATGCGTCGGGTCGACTCGACGCCGCGCACCAGGTACGGGTGGACGACGCCGCGCAGCGCCACGACACCGGGGGCGTCCTCGGGGCGGGCGGGCCGGATCAGGTTCTCGGTCATCCGGCCGACCCTAGAGCGGTCGCCCGCCACCGGCGACGGGATTATCGGGGCCGGGCGGCCACCGCCTCGACCTCCACGAGCTGTTCCGGGTAGCCGAGCACGGCCACTCCGAGCAGCGTGCTGGGTGGATCGTGGTCGCCGAACGCGTCCCGGACGACCTGCCAGACGGTCACCAGGTCGGTGCGGTCACCGCTGGCCACGTAGACCGTGGTCTTGACGACGTCGGCGAGCCCGGCGCCGGCGGCGGCCAGCGCCGTCTCCAGGTTGGCCATCACCTGCCGGGCCTGGGCGGCGGGGTCGCCGGGCGCGACGGTCCGCCCCTCGGCGTCCAGCGGGCAGGCCCCGGCCGTGAAGATCAGCCGCGCGGGCGGCACGACCTCGGCCGCGTACGCGTACTCGGCGACGTCGGAGAGCTGGGGCGTGCGGATCAGGCGCAGGGTGCCGGTCATCGCGCGACCCTAGCGCCGCACGCCCCGGCCCCGCGACGCAATACCCGGCGGCTCCGCTCTACGCCCACCTCGTGGTGGCCGTCGGTTACGCCGACTCGCGGACGACCAACTCGGTGGGGAGCATGAGGGTCTGCTCGACCTGCTCGCCCGCGGCGATCCGGAGCAGTTGCCGGGTCATGGCCCGCCCCAGCTCCACTATCGGCTGCTTCACGGTGGTCAGCGGCGGCTCGGTGTACGCCGCCGTCTCGATGTCGTCGAACCCGATCACCGCGACGTCGTCCGGCACCCGTCGGCCGGCCTCCCGCAGGGTGCGCAGCGCGGCGTGCGCCATCAGGTCGGACGCCGCGAAGACCGCGTCCAGCTCCGGGTCGGCGGCGAGCAGCTGCCGCATGGCCGCCGTGCCGGACTCCCGGGTGAAGTCGCCGTACGCGACCAGCTCCGGCAGGCCGGCCGCGGCGACCGTCTCCCGGTAGCCGATGAGCCGTTCGATGCCGGCGACCATGTCCTGGGGCCCGGCGATGGTGGCGATCCGCCGCCGACCGTTCCCGATCAGGTGGCGGACCGCCTCGGCCACCCCGCCGACGTGGTCCACGTCGACGTAGGGCACCTCGGCGCCGTCCAGCGGGCGGCCGCTGCACACCACCGGGATGCCGAGCCGGGCCAGCCGCCCGGGGAGCGGGTCCTCGCCGTGCAGCGAGGCGAAGAGTACCCCGTCGACGTGCCGCCCGGTGGTGTACCGCTCGACCCGTTCGTGCCCGGCCGGCGAGCCGGCCAGCATCAGCACGAGCTGCTTGTCCGCCGCCTCCAGCTCCTGGGCCGCGCCGCGGATGATCCCCGGGAAGACCTGGTCGTCGGAGAAGACCCGGGTGGCCGCCTCGGGCATGACCAGCGCGACCGAGTCGGTGCGCTGGGTGACCAGGCTGCGGGCGGCGAGGTTCGGGACGTACCCCAGTTCCTCGACCGCCCGGCGGACCGCCTGCTGGATCGGCTCGGCGACCGTGGTGGAGCCGTTCACCACCCGGGAGACCGTGGCCCGGGACACGCCGGCCCGTCTGGCCACCGCCTCCAGGGTCGGCCGCTGTGCCGTCGTCATCCCCGTCACCACCACCTCGTCACAGCCCGTTCCGGGAGATCACCTCCTGGTACCAACGGGCACTTTCCTTCGGTGTGCGCCGCTGGGTCAGGTAGTCGACGTGGACGATCCCGAACCGCTTCCGGTAGCCCTCGGCCCATTCGAAGTTGTCCAGCAACGACCATACGAGATAGCCGCGCAGGTCGACGCCGCGGGCGATGGCCTCGTGCACCGCACGCAGGTGCCCGTCCAGGTAGGCGACCCGGTCGGTGTCCGCCACCCAGCCGGTCCCCTCGGTGTTCCGGTCCGGGAAGGCCCCGCCGTTCTCCGTGATGATCAACGGTAGCCCCGGGTAGTCGGCGGCCACCCGTTCCAGCAGCCGGGTGAGGCCGGCCGGCTCGATCATCCAGCCCATGTCGGTGAGCGGCCCGACCGGCGGCAGGAACTCGACGCCGCCCTCGGTGCCCGGGTACGCGCTGCTCCCGGCGCCGCCCGCCCGGCCGGCCACGTAGGTGGGCGCGTAGTAGTTGAGCCCGAGCAGGTCGAGCGGCGCGGCGATCAGCTTCTCGTCCCCGTCCCGGAGGAAGTCCGGCTCGACGATCCGGCCGACGTGGGCCAGCACGTCGTCCGGGTAGCCGGCGCCGGTCAGCGGGTCCAGGAAGATCCGGTTCTGCAGGCCGTCGACCAGCCGCACCGCCGCGGCGTCGGCCGCGCTGCCGCCGTCCGCCGGCTGCACGTCGGCCAGGTTGAGGGTGATCCCGACGACCTCCGCGCCGGCCGCGCGCAGCGCCCGGGCCGCCAGGCCGTGGCCGAGCAGCAGATGGTGTACGGCCCGGAAGGCCGCCCCCGCGTCCTGCCTGCCCGGCGCGTGCACCCCGTTGCCGTAGCCGAGGTACGCCGAGCACCACGGCTCGTTGAGCGTGGTCCAGGTGCGGACCCGGTCGCCGAGGCGCTGGTGCACGGCGAGGGCGTAGTCCGCGAAGTGCTCGGCGGTCTCCCGGACGGTCCAGCCGCCCCGGTCCTCCAGCGCCTGCGGCAGGTCCCAGTGGTAGAGCGTGACGATCGGGTCGATGCCCCGGTGCAGCAGGGCGTCCACCAGCCGGTCGTAGAAGTCGAGGCCGCGCGGGTTGACCGGGCCGGTGCCGTCGGGCCGGATCCGGGGCCAGGCGACCGAGAAGCGGTACGCCCGCAGCCCCAGGTCCGCCATCAGTGCCACGTCCTCGGCGTACCGGTGGTAGTGGTCGCAGGCCACGTCGCCGGTGTGCCCCTGGAACACCTTGCCGGGCGTACGGCTGAAGGTGTCCCAGATGGACGGGGCGCGCCCGTCCTCCCGGACCGCGCCCTCGATCTGGTACGCGGCGGTGGCCGCCCCCCAGACGAAGCCCTCGGGGAAGCGGAGCTCGGTCATGCCTTCACCGCACCTTCCATGATCCCGCCGATGATCTGGCGGCCGAACACGACGAACACCAGCAGCAGGGGCAGGGTGGCGATGGCCGTCCCTGTGAACACCTGCGACATGTCCTGGTAGTAGCCGTCGGACAGGGCCCGCAGGGACAGTTGCACGGTCGGGTTCTCCGGATCGTTGAGCACCGCGTACGGCCAGAGGAAGTCGTTCCAGGTGGTCATGAAGGTGAGCAGGCCGAGCACGGCGGCGGCGGGGCGCAGCGCGGGCAGCACCACATTCCAGTAGATCCGCGCGGTGTTGCAGCCGTCCATCCGGGCGGCCTCGATCAGTTCGGTGCTCACCGCCTGGCCGGCGTACTGGCGCATCATGAACACGCCGAAGCCGGTGACCAGGGCCGGCACGATGACCGCCGGCAGCCGGTCGTTCCAGTTCAGCCTGGTCATCAGCAGGTACAGCGGGATCACGCCGAGCTGGGTGGGCACCATCATGGTGGCCACGATGACCAGCAGCAGCGCGTTGCGCCCGCGGAAGCGCAGCTTGGCGAAGGCGAACCCGGCCAGGGTGGAGAAGAAGACCACGGAGACGGTGACCGTGCCGGCCACGATCGCCGAGTTGATCAGGCCGGTGAGGAAGTACGCGTCGGTGTTGGCGAACAGCCGGGCGATGTTGGCGCCGAGGTTGCCGCCCGGGGTGAGCGGGGGCGGGACCTGGCCCTTGGCGTCGCTGGTCCGGCTGGCAACCACGAACATCCAGTAGATCGGGAAGATCGACATCAGGGCCGTGACGCCCAGCGCCAGGTAGGTGAGCCGGCCGGCCGACCAGAGGCGGGTCATCAGGAGTCCTCCTTGCGCGCGCTGCCGCCGAGCCGGCGGAGGAGCAGGACGTTGATGGCCGCGACCACCGCGATGAGCGCGAAGAGCAGCCAGGCGATCGCCGAGCCGTAGCCGAAGTTGTAGTGCGGCGCGAAGGCGTTCTCGAACATGTACATGGTCACCGTCTGTGACTCGCGCAGCGGGCCGCCGCGGATCGCGTTGGTGCCGGAGTTGAACAGCCGGGGCTCGGTGAAGAGCTGGAGGCCGCCGATGGTGGAGATGATGACCGCGAAGATGATCGTCGGCTTGAGCAGCGGCACGGTGATCGACCAGAACTGCCGGGACCGGCCGGCCCCGTCGATCGCGGCGGATTCGTAGAGGTCGCGCGGGATGGCCTGCATGGCGGCCAGGAAGATCAGCGCGTTGTAGCCGGTCCACCGCCAGTCGACCATCGTGGAGATGGCCACCCAGGAGGCGAGCCGGTTGGCCTTCCAGTCGATCGCGTCGACACCGACGTGGTCGAGCAGCCAGTTGATCATGCCGAACTCGCGGCCGAAGAGCACCGCGAACACGATCGCCACGGCGGCGGTCGACGTGACGTTCGGGATCAGCACCGCCATCCGCCAGGTGGTCCGGGCCCGGAGCTGCCGGTTGAGCAGGTTGGCCAACCAGAGCGCCAGCAGCAGCTGCGGGACCGTGGAGATGACGAAGATGCCGAGGGTGTTGACCACCGAGTGCCAGAAGTCGGGGTCGCCCAGCAGCTGGCTGTAGTTGTCGAAGCCGACGAACGGGTGCTCGGCGCCGAGCAGGTCCCAGTCGTGCAGCGAGACCCAGAAGGTGTAGACCAGCGGGTAGATCCCGAAGACCCCGAAGAGCAGGAAGAACGGGGCGACGTACAGGTAGGGCGAGTACTTCGTGTCGAACCGGCTGAGCCGGACCCCCCGGGAGGGGTGGGTGGTGCCGGGCGCCGGTGCGACCGGCGGGCGGGCGTCGAGCTGGACTGCCATGGCCCGGGACTCCTTTCCGCCGTGCGGGCGGCACCCGTCACCGGGGACCGCCCGCACGCCTGGCTCGGGTTACTTGGCAGCGGCCTTCTTGGCGTTCCCGACCGCGTCGGTCCAGCCCTGCTCCGGGCTGCGCTTGCCCAGCTCCACGGTGCGCACGGCGTTCTCCACCTCGGTGCGGACGGCCTGGTTCTTCGGGCCCATGTAGACCGGCTTCAGGCTCTTGGCGCCCTCGGCGAAGATCTTGCCGACCGGGGCCGCCGAGAAGTACGCGTTCGTCGAGTCGACGATCGCCGGGTCGGCCAGCGCCTGCGTGGAGGAGGGCAGCGGGCCCTTCGCCTTGAACGCGCCGATCTGACCCTTGGCGCTGGTCAGGAATTTCGCCAGCTCGATCGCCTCGGCCTGGTGCCGGCCCTGCTTCGGGACCGCGAGGAAGGAGCCGCCCCAGTTGCCGCCGTTGCCGGGTACCTGGGCGATGTCCCACTTGCCCTTGGCGCCCGGACCGGCGTTGCCCTCGATGACCCCGGTCATCCAGGCCGGGCAGGCGATGGTGGCGAACTTCGACTGCTTGAACGCGGAGACCCACTCCTCCGACCACGACCCGTACTTGCCCGACAGGCCGGAGTCGATGATGTCCATGGTGGTGTCGTACGCCTGCTTGACCGCCGGGTTGCTGTCGACGACGAGGTTGTTGCCGGTGTCGTAGTAGCTGTAGCCGGTCGTGTTGCCGGCGGTCTGGAGCAGGATGGTGTTGAACGTGTTGGTCGCCGCGTCGAGGAACGAGGCGCCGGTGTTCTTGGCCTTGAACTGCTCGCCGACCTTGATGTAGTCCGTCCAGGTGGGCCAGAGCTTCGACACCGCCTCCCGGTCGGTGGGCAGGCCGGCCTTGGCGAACAGGTCCTTGCGGTAGCACATGGCCATGCCGCCCACGTCGGTGCCGAGGCCGATGAGCTGCTTGCCGTCGGCGGTGAGCCCCTGGTTCCACTTCCAGTCCAGGAAGTTGCCCTTCAGGTCGGCGGCGCCGTGGTCGAGCAGGTTGACGAAGTTCTGCGGGTTGGCCTTGTACTCGACCAGCAGCCCCTCCTCGATGGCGACGATGTCGCCCGCGCCCTTGCCCGCGGCGAGCCACTGGGTGAGCTTCGGCGAGTACTCGTCCAGGTTGCTGCCGGTGCCCCGCTCAACGATCTTCACGTTGGGGTGGCTGGCCATGTACTCCTTGTAGAGCTCCTCGTAGCCGAACTGGCCGAAGACGTCGACGGTGAGCGTGACCGGGCCACCGGCGGCGGCCTCGTCGTCACCGCCCCCGCAGGCGGTGGCGCCCAGCAGCGCGGTGGTGGCGACCAGGGCCACCGCGGCCAGGCGGCGACGCGTGAAGGTGACCATCTCTTATCTGACCCCTCTAGGTGTATCGGGTGATGGCGGGTGGTTCCGGTACTTAGAGAGCGCTCTCACGACAGGGTGGTGGTTGCCTCCGACCCTGTCAAGAGAGCGCTCTCAGAGGGTCCGGAAAAAGGCGGAGAGTGGCGCTCCGGTGGGAAACGCCGCTCTCCGCCTGATGTCCCGGAAGACCCCGCTGCGGGTCAGCCCACCCGCAGCCCGTCGAGCAGGCGGCGGTCGCCGGCCACCCCGAGGGCGTCGAAGCTGATCCGGCCCATCACCGCCAGCAGCAGGTCGCTGGCGGTGCCGGTGACCTGCGCGCGGGCGTGGTGGTCGTCGTGGTCGAGGATCGTCGCGGTGTCCAGCAGGGCCATCCCCTCGCCGCGCAGCCGCAGGTACCACTCCTGGGCGGCGTCGGTGGCGGTCAGCTGGACCACCCCGTGCCACTGGCCGGGTTGGATCCGCCGGCCCGCCGGCAGCCAGGTGTCCAGCACCTCGCTCACCCCGTCGGCCGCGAGCTTGGCCTCGATCGGCTCACCCGCGCCGATGGCGAGCTGGGCGTCCCAGCGGTGCACCGCGGTCTCGTGCGCCATCCGGCGCGGCCAGAAGGCCGCCTTCTTCGGCTGCGGGGCGAAGTTCCAGGCCGGTGCCTCCGGGTCCAGCGCCTCGAAGAGCGTGAGCAGCCGCTCGTACTCCTGGCCGTACCACCGGGCCGGGGTCAGGCCGGCCGGCGGCTCCGGGTCGTGCCGCTCCGGGCGGCTGGCCGTGCCGGCGGTCACCACGGTGCGGGCCCACACGTAGACCCGGGTGAGGTGGTGAGCGAGGTCGGCGACCGTCCAGCCGGGACAGGACAGCACCGGTGTCTCGGGGGGTGCCTCCGCGACGGCGGCGGCGAAGGCGGGACCCTCCGTCCGCAACGCGCCGATCCAGAAGTCCTTCGTGCCGTGCAGTCTGCTCATCGCCATCCTCCCGGGGGTGACCGGGCCACCAGTGGGTGCCGCGGCTACCCCTCAGCCTAGGGTGAAAGGCGTGTCAGACGTCTACGCCGAACCGACGACCGGAGCCGACCCGACCGACCCCGCCACCCTGGCGCGCTACACCACGCTGCGCCTCGGCGGCCCCGCCGGACGGCTGGAGATCGCCACCAGCGCCGACGAGATCGTCCGGCAGGTGCGGGAGGCGGAGGCGCGGGAGCAGGCCGTCCTCCTGCTGGCCGGCGGCAGCAACGTGGTGATCGGCGACCAGGGCTTCCCCGGCGCCGTCGTGCTGATCCGCTCCCGGGGGTTCCGGGTGGTCGCCGAGGACGCCGACACGATCACCGTACGGGTCGAGGCCGGCGAGCCCTGGGACGACCTGGTCGCCGCCACCGTCGAGCGCGGCTGGTCGGGGCTGGAGTGCCTCTCCGGCATCCCCGGCTCGGCCGGCGCCACCCCGATCCAGAACGTCGGCGCGTACGGCCAGGAGGTGGCCGAGACGATCGTCGCCGTGGAGGCGTACGACCGGACCCACCGCACCGTGGTCCGGATCGCCGCCGCGGACTGCGGGTTCGCCTACCGGGGCAGCATCTTCAAGTACAGCGACCGCTGGGTGGTGCTCTCGGTCGACTTCCGGCTCACCCGCTCCCCGCTCTCCGGCCCGGTGCGCTACGCCGAACTGGCCCGCGCGCTCGGCGTCGAGGTGGGCGACCGGGTGCCGCTGGCCGAAGCCCGGGCCACCGTGCGGCGGTTGCGCGCCGGCAAGGGCATGGTGCTCGACGCGCAGGACCCGGACACCTGGTCGGTCGGCTCGTTCTTCACCAACCCGGTGCTGGAGCGGGCGGCGTACGAGCTGCTCCGGGAGCGCGCCGCCGACCTGGGTGAGCCGCCGAACTGGCCGTGCCCGGGAGACACGGTCAAGGTGAGCGCCGCCTGGCTGATCGACAAGTCCGGCTTCGGCAAGGGGTACGCCGGCCCGGAGGGCGTTGCCATCTCCACGAAGCACACCCTGGCCCTCACCAACCGCGCCGGCACGGCCAGCACGGCCGCCCTGATCACCCTCGCCCGCGAGATCCGCGACGGCGTCCACGCCCGCTTCGGCGTCCCCCTCCACCCCGAACCCGTCCTGATCAACTGCACCATCTAATCCCTTGCTCCATCACCCGGCCGCCCCGGTGATCATGAAGTTATCGCCGACAAATCGGACATGAAATGGTAATAATCTCATGATCAACGCGGGTAGGCGTGGGGGTGAGGTGGGAGGGTCAGGTGGGGGCGATGGTGGGCCAGGGGACGGTCAGTTCGCCGTGGCGCCAGCGGTGGGGGCGGTCCAGCACGGGCCAGCCGGCGTGCTTCACGGCGGCGACCGTCCTGGTCCAGCGGTCGCGGGGGCCGAAGGGGGCGTAGCCGGCGGTGGACTGCCAGGCGCCCTCCAGGGCCTGGATCAGGTCGTGGATCGGCTCGCCGGGGACGTTGCGGTGGATGAGCGCCTTGGGCAGCCGCTCGGCGAGCTGGGCCGGGCTGGCCAGGGTGGTGAGCTTCGCGGCCAGGGTCAGCGTGCGCGGGCCGGTGGCGTCCAGCAGCACCCAGGCGCCGAGCCGCCCCAGCTCGTCGCAGGTCCCCTCGACCAGCAGGCCGCCCGGGGCGAGCCGCCCGGTGACCGTACGCCAGGCGTCGGCCACCTCGCCCTCGTCGTACTGGCGCAGCACGTTGAACGCGCGGACCAGGGCGGGGCGCAGCCCGGCCAGCTCGAAGCCGCCCCGGGCGAAGGTGAGGCCGGGCGGATCGGCGGCCGGCTGGGCGGCGGCCACGCGTACCGGATCGATCTCCAGCCCGACCACCCGGACGTCGGCGCGGACCGCGGCCGCGAGCCGGGCCCGCAGTTCGACGGCGGTGACCGGGGTGGCGCCGTAGCCCAGGTCGACCACGAGCGGGTCGGCGGTGGCGCGCAGCGCGTCCCCGCAGGTCGCGGCGATCCAGTTGTCCACCCGCCGGAGCCGGTTCGGATTCGTCGTCCCCCGGGTGACCACTCCGAGCGGCCGGGCCATCAGGGCCTCCCGGTTTGCGACTGCGGGGCTCGCAAGAGCGGCTCACTCCTCGCGCTTCACGCTAGACCCGGTGCACCTTGTGCTGGGCGGCCTGGGCCAGCGGGCGGACCACGAGCTGGTCGATGTTGACGTGGGGCGGCCGGGTGGCGCACCAGGCGACGCAGTCGGCCACGTCCTCGGCGACCAGCGGCTCGGCCACGCCGGCGTAGACCGCGGCGGCCCGGTCGGCGTCGCCACCGAACCGGACCAGGCCGAACTCCTCGGTCTTCACCATGCCCGGGTCGATCTCGATCACCCGTACCGGCCGGCCGCACAGCTCCAGCCGGAGCGTGCCGGCGATCGCGGTCTGCGCGTGCTTGGCCGCCGTGTAGCCGCCGCCGCCCTCGTAGACGACGTGCCCGGCGGTGGAGCCGACGATCACGACGGTGCCGGCGCCGGAGGACTCCAGCGCGGGCAGCAGCGCCTTGGTGACCCGGAGCGTGCCCAGCACGTTGACGTCGTACATCCACTGCCAGTCGCCCACGTCGGCGGACTCAACCGGGTCCAGGCCGCGCGCCCCGCCGGCGTTGTTCACGAGCAGGGTGACCGCGCCGGGCGCGGCGGCGGCCGTGGCGGCCAGGCCGGCGACCGACTCGTCCGAGGTCACGTCGCACTCCACCGCGGTGGCCGCGCCGCCGGCCGCCTCGATCTCCGCGACCAGGCCGGCCAGCCGGTCGGTACGCCGCGCGGCGGCGAGCACGTGGAAACCCTCGGCGGCCAGGCGGCGGGCGGTGGCCGCGCCGATCCCGCTGGACGCCCCGGTGACGATCGCGACTGAGGTCATCCGGTCATTCTCACCCGCCGCCGCGCTCCTCGCGGTGATGAGGTCCGTCACGCCGGGGACCCGCCGGGACGCATTTCCGAAGCCCGATGGGGAAGATGACATCCGGCGCGGAGGTTGACCGAGATGCGCCGGTCGTGCGGGACGGCATCAACCGTGACAGAGGGAGCGGACGTGGCGGATTTGCACACCGGTGTCGGTCGTCAGCGAGGTGCCCTGCCGTGGCCCCGGCCGCGCCGGATCGCCACCCTCTCCGTCCACACCTCGCCGCTGCACCAGCCCGGCACGGGCGACGCCGGCGGCATGAACGTCTACATCCTGGAGGTCGCCCGGCGGCTCGCCGAGGCCGACGTCGAGGTGGAGATCTTCACCCGGGCCACCTCGGGCGACCTGCCCCCGGTGGTCGAGACGGCGCCCGGGGTGAGCGTCCGGCACGTCACCGCCGGTCCCCTGGAGGGGCTGACCAAGGAGGAGCTGCCCGGCCAGCTCTGCGCCTTCACGGCCGGGGTGCTCCGCGCCGAGGCCGCCCGCCCGCCGGGCCACTACGACCTGATCCACTCGCACTACTGGCTGTCCGGGCAGGTGGGCTGGCTGGCCAAGGAGCGCTGGGGTGTGCCGCTGGTGCACACCGCGCACACCCTGGCGAAGGTCAAGAACGCCCAGCTCGCGGCCGGCGACCGGCCCGAGCCCAAGGCGCGCGTCATCGGCGAGGAGCAGGTGGTCGCCGAGTCCGACCGGCTGGTCGCCAACACCCGGGTCGAGGCCCGCGACCTCATCGACCGGTACGCCGCCGAGCCCACCCGGGTGGCCGTGGTGGAGCCCGGCGTGGACCTGGACCGGTTCCGCCCCGCCCCCGGCGACCGGGACGCGGCCGTCCTGGCCGCCCGCCACCGCCTCGGCCTGCCGGCCAGCGGCTACGTGGTGGCCTTCGTGGGCCGGATCCAGCCGCTCAAGGCCCCGGACGTGCTGATCCGGGCGGTCGCCGCGCTGCGCGAGCGGGAGCCCGCGCTGGCCGACGAGGTGACCGTGGTGATCTGCGGCGGCCCGAGCGGCAGCGGGCTGGACCGCCCCACCGCCCTCATCGAGCTGGCCGGCTCGCTCGGCGTCGCCGACCGGGTCCGGTTCCTCCCGCCGCAGACCGGCGACGACCTGCCCGCCCTCTACCGCGCGGCCGACCTGGTCGCGGTGCCCTCGTACAACGAGTCGTTCGGGCTGGTCGCGCTAGAGGCCCAGGCGTGCGGCACGCCGGTGCTGGCCGCCGCCGTGGGCGGGCTGGTCACCGCGGTCCGGGACGGGGTCAGCGGGGTGCTCATCGACGGCCACGATCCGGTCGACTGGGCCCGTGCGCTGGCCCACCTGCTGCCCGAGCAGCTGCGCCGGGCCACCCTGGGCCGGGGCGCCGAGCGGCACGCCCGCGCCTTCTCCTGGCACCGCACCGCCTCCGGCCTGCTCACCGTCTACGGCGAGGCGATCGCCGACCACCGCGCCCGGCTGGCCCGCCGGCTCGGCGACCCGGCGCTCACCTGCTCCTGGTGAGCGCCCGTGGCCCGGCGGCCGCCGGTGGGCGGCCGTAGAGTGGGTGCGATGAGCCGCAGGAGTGAGGTCGCCGCGCTGATCGAGGCCGTCTGCGCGGAGCGCGAGCTGGAGTGGGAGTCCACCGGCGAGACGTCGTACGCGGTGACCCTGCCGGGGACGCACAAGCTCAAGACGATCTGCAACCTCATCGTGGGCGAGCACGCGCTGCGGGTCGAGGCGTTCGTGATGCGCCAGCCCGACGAGCGCCGCGAGGAGCTCTGGGCCTGGCTGCTCCAGCGCAACGCCCGGATGTACGGGGTGTCCTTCTCCATCGACGCCGTTGGCGACGTCTACCTGACCGGGCGGGTCAACCTGGCCGGGGTGGACTCCGACGAGCTGGACCGCCTGCTCGGGTCCGTGCTGACCTACGCCGACGAGTCCTTTGACAGCATGCTGGAGATCGGCTTCGGCGCCGCCATCCGCCGGGAGTGGGAGTGGCGGGTCAAGCGGGGCGAGTCGACGGCCAACCTGGCCGCGTTCGCCCACCTCTTCGAGCCCTCGACCCCGGCCGGCTCGGCCGCCGGAGGTTCGGACCCGTCCTGAGGGGTATGCCGCACCGCGCGGTGCGGCGACTGGGACCCACCGCGGGCCGAGGACGGACTGTCGAGGAGCGTGTCCCATGGCTCAGCGCAACAGCTCAAGTCGCGGCACGACTGCGACCAAACGCCAGCCGGGCAATCAGACGGCGAACACCCCGGGGATCTCCGAATCCGAGATCTCCCGGATGAAGGTCGACGACATCCGGGGTCAGCTGCGCCGGCGGGGGATCTCGGGTACCTCCGCCATGCGCAAGCCGGACCTGGTGAAGACGCTGGTCCGGTCGCTGCGCTCGGAGGGTCGCGGCGGCGCGGCTCGAAAGAGCACCGGCCCGGCCGGCCGGCCGTCGGCGACGAAGAAGACGGCCGCGGCGAAGAAGACGACCGCGGCGCGCAGGACCGCGCCGTCGCGGGCCAAGGCCGCGCCGTCCGCGAAGGCCACCGGCGCCCGGGCGAAGGCGGCCCCGGCGAAGAAGGCGGCGGGCGCCCGGGCAAAGGCGGCCCCGGCGAAGAAGGCGGCCGGCGGCCGGGCCAAGGCGGCACCCGCGAAGAAGACGACGGGCGCCCGGGCGAAGGCCGCGCCCGCGAAGAAGGCCGCGAAGGCGGCGCCGGCGAGGAAGGCCGTGGGCGCTCGGGCGAAGGCGGTGCCGGCGAAGAAGGCGGCCACCGTTCCCGGGCCGGCCCTGGCACGGGCTACGGCCGCGACGGCCACCCAGGTCCGGGGCGGCCGGTCGGCCTCCCGGTCGGTGACTTCGTCCCAGCAGATCACGTCGCTGGACGATCGTCCGGAGCGTCCCGGGCGGAGCCTGGTGACGACCAACCACGAGGTGATCCAGCGGTGGGCCCGGGCCCGCAACGCCAAGCCGGCAACCATCGCCGGAACGGAGCGGGGCGACCGTCCCGGGGTGCTGACGTTCAACATCCCCGGATACCGGGAGAGCAGCCGGATCCGCGAGGTGAGCTGGGACGACTGGTTCCGGACGTTCGACTCGCGGGGCCTGAACCTGATCTACCAGGAGCAGATGCGGGACGGCCGGCAGAGCAACTTCTTCCGGACCGAGAACCCGAATCGCGAGGACGCCTGAGGTTTACGGGAATGGTCAACGGGAACCCGCTGTTGGCCAAGGAAGAGACCGGAGCAGGGACAGCCGGGTTTCCGACACGGGTGCTGTGACGGGTAAGACAGCAATCTGGGTTGAATCCGGAATCCGGGCGAACTAACTTTATTGCACCGCGCCACGCTTGGAAACGTTCGGGGGAGCGGCGGATCGATCAGATCCGCGCAAGCGAGGCGCGAGGGATCGGGTGGAGCACACCGTTGGGGGACGGTGCCACCCGTGGAACCGGCGGCGCGAGCGGGCGACGCTTACGGGGGTGAGGGTCGCCCGCCGCCGCCGGGCGTACGGTGCGAGCGCCCATCACGACGGGGGTCGTGGTGGGCGCTCGACGCCGTTCCGGGGACGTTCAGCGCCCCGCCGACACCGTCTCCGCCCGCTCCGCCGCCGCCCGCAGCGCGGCAACCCGGCGTTCCCGTGGCGGCCCGGCCAGCAGGTGACCGGCCGCCGCGACCAGGCCCAGGGCGCCCACCACGAGCCAGTGCCGTTCGCCGAGATGCTGGAGGCTGAGCCCGCCCAGCGCCGGCGCCACGAAGGACGCCGCCGGGAAGGTCAGGTAGAACACCGACTGGTAGCGGGCGCGTAGCTCGGGCGGGGCCAGGTCCGCGTTGATCTGCGCGTTCGGTGGCGCGGCGAGCATCTGCCCGACCGTCCACACCACCGCGGCGCCCAGGTAGAGCGACAGGCCGTCGGCGACGGTCAGCGCCCCGAAGCCGAGCGCCATCAGGCCGGTGGAGACCGCCAGCACGGTCGACTTCCGGTAAGGCTCGATGAGCCGGGGCACGAAGAGCTGCCCGACCACGATGAGCGCGCCGCCGAGCGCCACCACCATCCCGTACGCCGAGGGGCGCAGGCCGTCGGCCCGCATCGCCAGCGGCATGATCGTCGAGGTCTGCATGGTGAGCACGGCCAACAGGAAGGTCAGCCCGACGAAGGCCAGGAAGGTGCGGTCGGTCAGTGCCGTGTGCAGCCCGGGCCGCCGGCCCGCCACCGCCCGCGGGGTGATCGCCGGGCGGCGGGTCAGGGTCTCCGGGACCTTCAGCGCGATGACCACGGCCGCCGCCAGCGTCGCCGCGGCGTCTACCAGGAACAGCGCCAGGAAGCTCGCCTCGGCGAGCACCCCGGCCAGCAGCGAGGCCACCGCCATGCCCAGGTTGAACGCCCAGAACTGCAGGTTGAACGCGCGGGAGCGGCGGCCCTCGGGCACCACGTCCACGATGGCGGCGACAAATGCCGGGCTGGGCATCGAGTGCACCATCCCGACCAGCGCGGCCAGCACGGCGATCACCGCCAGATGCCGGCTGAACGCCAGCCCCACCATCAGCCCGGCCGCGCCCAGGTGGGCGGCGAGCAGGGTGGACCGACGGCCCCACCGGTCGGCCAGCACGCCGCCGAGCAGCGTGCCGGCCGCGCCGCCGGCCCCGTACGCCCCGACCACCAGGCCGGCCAGCGACGCCGAGGCGCCCCGCGCGGCGGTCAGGTAGAGCGACAGGAAGAGCATGGCGAAGGCGCCGGCCCGGTTGATCAGCAGGCCGGACCAGAGGTACCAGAAGGTGGCGGGAAGTCCGCCGGCCGTGTCGTCCCACCAGCGCCGCAGGCCGCGCACCCGTCCTCCATGAAGGTTTGTTAACCGATCCGCCTCAGACCGTAGCCGCCCGCCCCGCCGGTGCCGGCCCGGCCCCGGGCAGGACCACCGTCCGGGCGTACCTCAGGAGGCGCGGACCGGCTCGGCGGGTGCGGTCGCCGCGGCCTCGGCCGCCTCCGGCACGGGGGTCCGCACCACCGTGACCGGCGTGACCGGGTTGCCGGCGGTGCGGAGCCGGGCGGCGCGCCGCTCCCGGGCCGGGCCCGAGATCAGGTGGGCCACCGCCATCACGGCGCCGATCGCGGCGCAGCCCAGCCAGAGTGTCGTGTTGCCGGAGTGCTCCCGGACCAGGCCGCCGAGGACCGGCGCGGTCGCCCCGGCGAGCTGCCAGGAGAGCGAGAAGGCCCCCTGGTAGCGACCGCGGAGCGCGGCGGGGGAAAGCTCGGCGATGAGGGTGGCGTTGGACGGGGAGTTGAGCATCTCGCCGACCGTCCAGATCAGCACGGTCAGGCCGTAGAGCCAGGCGGTGTCGGCGAACGCGGTCAGCCCGAAGCCGGCGCCCATCACCAGCGCGGCGAGCGCGAGCACGTGTGAGCGGCTCCGGCCCTTGATCAGCTTGGGTACGAAGAGCTGGCCGACCACGATGAGCACCCCGTTGAGCGCGATCACCGAGCCGTAGGTCGCCGGGCTCAGCCCGGAGTCGCCCATGGCGATCGGCAGCATCGAGATGTGCTGGAGGAAGACCAGCGCGCCGAACAGGTTGAGCGCCACGAAGCCCAGGAAGACCCGGTCGCTGAGGATGGTCCGCAGGGCGCCCGCGGGGGCGGCCTCGCCCTTGCTCACCGGTCCGGCGTGCGCCGACCGGGTCTCACCGACCCGGGTGAAGATGATCAGCGCGGTGACCAGCGTGGTCGCCGCGTCGACCAGGAAGAGCAGCAGGTAGCCGGACCGGGCGGCGACGCCGGCCAGCACCGCGGCGCAGGCGAAGCCCAGGTTGATCGCCCAGTAGTTCAGCGAGAAGGCGCGCAACCGGTCCTTCTCCGGCACCACGTCGACCATCATGGCGCCGAACGCCGGGCGGGCCGCCTCGGCGAACGTGCCGAGCAGCAGCGCGCCCAGCGCCACCGCCCAGAGCGGCCGGGCCAGGCCGAGCGCGACCATCATGGTGGCCGCGCCGAGGTGCGCGGTGAGCAGGGTGGGCCGGCGTCCCCACCGGTCGGTCAGGGTGCCGCCGATCGTGGTGCCCACCGCGCCGCCGACGCCCCAGAGCCCGATGACCAGGCCGGCCTGCGAGGCGGAGAAGTGCCGCTCCTGGGTGAGGTAGATGGCCAGGAAGACCAGGACGAACGAGCCGAGCCGGTTGATCAGGGTGCCGGTCCAGAGGTACCAGAAGGTCCTCGGTAGCCCGCCTGTGGTGTCCCGGAACCAGCCCTGCACCGTCCGCATCCCCGCGCCCCCGTTTTGGTAATGACCGAGCTATCCTCAGCGCCTTACAACCTAGTCCCGCCCCGGAACGCCGGTCACCAGCTTTTCCACGTGGTGGTCGTCACGACCCGTCCCCGCGTGTCCGCCGACCCGGTACGGCAGGATGATCCGCATGACTGCGAGCGAGGGGCCCACCGTCGGGACGCTGGTCCTGCTGCGGCACGGCGAGAGCGACTGGAACGCCAAGAACCTCTTCACCGGCTGGGTCGACGTCGACCTGACGGCCAAGGGCGAGACCGAGGCGCGGCGCGGCGGTGAGCTGCTCCGCGAGCACAACCTGCTGCCGGACGTGGTGCACACGAGCGTGCTGCGCCGCGCGATCCGCACCGCCGAGCTGGCGCTGAACGCCGCCGACCGGCACTGGATCGCGGTGCGCCGGTCGTGGCGGCTCAACGAGCGCCACTACGGCGCCCTCCAGGGCAAGAACAAGAAGCAGACCCTGGACGAGTACGGCGAGGACCAGTTCATGCTCTGGCGCCGGTCGTACGACACGCCGCCGCCGCCGATCGACGACGCGGACGAGTGGTCGCAGGTCGGCGACCCCCGGTACGCGCTGCTGCCGACCGAGCTGATGCCGCGCACGGAGTGCCTCAAGGACGTCGTCGAGCGGATGCTGCCCTACTGGTACGACTCGATCGTGCCGGACATCCTGGCCGGGCGGACGGTGCTGGTGGCGGCGCACGGCAACTCGCTGCGTGCCCTGGTCAAGCACCTCGACCAGATCTCCGACGAGGCGATCGCCAAGCTGAACATCCCCACCGGCATCCCGCTCCGCTACGACCTGGCCCCCGACCTGCGCCCGCAGGTTCTCGGCGGCACCTACCTCGACCCCCAGGCCGCCAAGGAGGCCGCCGCGGCGGTCGCCAACCAGGGCCGCTGACGCCGACGACGAAGGCCCCCGGGTGAGCGGGGGCCTTCGTCGGGTCCGGCTTCAGTTGGCCGCGGGCGCGGTCTCGCCGGTGATCAGGTAGACCACGTGCTCGCCGGCGTTCACCGCGTGGTCGGCGAAGCGCTCGTAGAAGCGGCCCAGCAGGGTCGCGTCGATCGCGGTCTCCACCCCGTACGGCCAGTCGTCGCCGAGCAGCACGCCGAAGAGGCTCTTGTGCAGGTCGTCCATGGTGTCGTCGTCGCGGTCCAGCTCGGCGGCGAGGTCGGCGTCGGGCTTCGCGAGCACCGAGGCGATCTTCTCGGCCATCCGGTCGGCGATGGCCGCCATGTCGGTGAAGACCGGGCGCAGCTCGGCCGGCACCGCCGGCGAGGGGTGCCGGCGCAGCGCCGTCTTGGCGACGTGATCGGCCAGGTCGCCCATCCGCTCCAGGTCGGCGGCCACGTGCAGGGCGGTGATCATGGCGCGCAGGTCGGAGGCGACCGGCGCCTGCCGGGCCAGCAGGTCGCAGACCCGCTCCTCCACGTGCCGGTACAGCTCGTCGATCTCGGCGTCCCGCGCGATCACCGTCTCCGACGCGGCGCGGTCCGCGGTGAGCAGGCCCTTGGTGGCCTGCCGCATGGCCGCCCGCACCCCCTCGGCCATGTCCACCAGCAGCTGGCTGACAATCTGCAGGTCAGCCCGGAACTCGTCGCGCATCGTCACTTCCTGGGGTCGGTGTCGCCGTCCCGACCCGATGGGCCCAGGTACGGCGTGAGCAGGTGCGCGACCCACGGTAGGCCGGGGGAACCGGCGTCGAGATGAACGCGGGTTAACGACGCGGGGCCCGCGAGTGAACATTCCCGGAAGTGAGAGTGATTCGTCCCGTTCTGACCGATCGCCGGGTTAACAATGACCCTACGATCGCCGGGTGGAATGGGCAGTGGCGGTCGTGGTGGCCGTGGCGCTGGTGACCGGACTGGTCGCCGGCCTGCTGCTGTCCGGACCCGTCCAGCAGTGGTGGCACCGGTCGGTGTCGCCGGGAGGCAGGACCTCCCGCCGCAGTTCAGGGAGGCCCGCGATTCCCGACGACCAGCAGGGCGGGCTCTCCGGGCTCGGCCGCAAGACGGTCGACTCGCTGCGCGCCGGCGTGGTGGTGCTCGACCCGGACGACGTGCCGGTGCTGGTGAACCCGGCCGCCCGGGCGATGGGCCTGCTCCGCACCGGGGCGACACCCGGCTCCATCGCCGCGCACCCGTTGATCCGTACCCTCGCCGGGCAGGTCCGCCGCACGGGCGTGCGCCGCGAGATCGAGCTGGACCTGCCGCGGGGTCGCGACAGCGCGGGGGACAACCCGCTCGGCGTGCACCTGCGCGCCATGGGGCTGGGCGGGGGCTACATCTCGATCGAGGCGGCCGACGTCACCGAGTCGCACCGGCTGGCCCGGGTACGGCGGGACTTCGTCGCCAACGTGAGCCACGAGCTGAAGACCCCGATCGGCGCCCTCCAACTGCTCGCCGAGGCGCTGGTCGACGCCACCGAACCGGCCGGCGACGGGCCGGTCGAACTCTCCGAGGACATGGTCGCCGCCCGGCGGTTCGCCGAGCGGATCCAGCACGAGTCGACCCGGCTCGGCCGGCTCGTGCAGGAGCTGCTGGAACTGACCCGGCTCCAGGGCGCCGAGCCGCAGCCCGCCCCCGAGCCCGTCTCGCTGGACTGGGTGATCGCCGAGGTGATCGACCGGACCCGCACCGCGGCCACCGCCCGGCACGTGGAGGTCCTCGTCGACGGGCAGCGCGGGCTCACCGCGTACGGCAGCGACAGCCAGCTCGCCACCGCGGTGGCGAACCTGGTGGAGAACGCGATCAACTACTCGGCCGAGGACACCACGGTCCGGGTGACCGCCCGGGCCACCGACGAGCACGTCGAGATCGCCGTCGCCGACCAGGGCATCGGCATCGCCCCGAACGAGGTCGACCGGATCTTCGAGCGGTTCTACCGGGCCGACCAGGCCCGCTCCCGGGCCACCGGGGGCACCGGCCTGGGCCTGGCCATCGTCAAACACATCGCCAGTAACCATGGCGGTCGGGTGGATGTGTCGAGCACTCTTGGTGGGGGGTCGACGTTCACCCTCCGGCTGCCCGCCCGCCCCCCGGACGACCTGGAGGCGACACTCTCCTCCGCTGAGATCGAGGCCGGCCCGGCCGAGCTCCGGCAGGTCTGACCGACAGGAAAGGAAACACCCCGTTGAGCCGCGTACTGGTGGTGGAGGACGAGGAATCGTTCTCCGACGCCCTGTCCTACATGCTCCGTAAGGAGGGCTTCGAGGTCTCCGTCGCCGCGACGGGTCCCTCCGCCCTCACCGAGTTCGACCGGACCGGCGCCGACATCGTGCTGCTCGACCTGATGTTGCCGGAGATGTCGGGCACCGAGGTCTGCCGCCAGCTCCGGCAGCGGTCCCACGTGCCGATCATCATGGTCACCGCCCGGGACAGTGAGATCGACAAGGTGGTCGGCCTGGAGATCGGGGCCGACGACTACGTCACCAAGCCGTACTCTCCGCGCGAGCTGGTCGCCCGGATCCGGGCGGTGCTGCGCCGGCAGAGCGCCGAGGCGGCCGAGTCGGGTGCGCCGACGCTGGCCGCCGGGCCGGTCCGGATGGACATCGAACGGCACGTGGTGACCGTTGACGGCGCCGGCGTGCAGCTCCCGCTCAAGGAGTTCGAGCTGCTGGAGCTGCTGCTCCGCAACGCCGGCCGGGTGCTCACCCGCGGGCAGCTCATCGACCGGGTCTGGGGCGCCGACTACGTGGGCGACACCAAGACCCTGGACGTGCACGTCAAGCGGCTGCGCTCCAAGGTCGAGCCGGAGCCGTCCGCGCCGCGCTACATCGTCACGGTCCGCGGCCTGGGCTACAAGTTCGAGCCGTGACCGGCCCCGAGGCGGGCTTCGGCTTCGGCGTTGCCGCCCTGCAAGGGGCGGCGGTGGAACGCCACGGGTGTCTCCGGGCCTCGGATACCTCCCTGGTGTTCCACCGAGCGTGAGCGCGCGGCGCTTTGGGTGGAACGCCACGGGTGTCTCCGGCGTCCGGATACACCCATGCTGTTTTACCGACCGGCTCGCCTGGGCGGCGTGTCCGTTTTCTGGGTGACCGGTGGCACTCGGGCGGCGGAAAGGTGAGCGGGTGGGCGTCGTTGTATCCCCGTGAACGACCGAGGAAGACCGTGCCCCGCGGGGGCCGGTCGTGGAAGCCCGCGCCACCGGTCGAGGAAGACCCGCTCAGGCGGGGTGGCCAGCCCCCGGGCTGCCCCCCGAGGTGAGGTGGCAGACGCTGTGGTCCCGGTCGGCGTGGTCCCGGTCGGCGAGCTGCCTGGGGTGGTCGACCCGGACCGGTCAGGCCAGCCAGGTGTAGCGGCGCTCGGGGCGGCCGGCCGCGCCGTACTTGAGGGTCACCTCGGCCCGGCCGGTGCCGGCGTAGTGCTCCAGGTAGCGGCGGGCGCTGACCCGGGAGATGCCCACCCGGTCGGCGCACTCGCTGGCCGAGAGCGTCCCCTCGTGCTCACGCAGGGCGCGCTCCACCAGTTCGGCCGTCTCCGGGCTGAGGCCCCGGGGCAGGGTCGCGGTGGCGGCCGGCGAGCCGCTGCGGGACAGCACCCGGTCCACGTCCGCCTGGTCGGCGACGACGGCCGCGCGCAGCGCGGTACGGCGGGTCGCGTACTGCTCCAGCCGGGTGCGCAACTCGTCGAAGCCGAACGGCTTGAGCAGGTAGTTGACCGCGCCGTAGCGGACCGCCCGGCGGACCGCCTCGGCCTCCCGGGCGGCGCTGATCACCAGTACGTCGCAGTCGTGCCGGGCGGCCCGGATCCGGGTCACCACGTCGAGGCCGAACATGTCCGGCAGGTAGAGGTCGAGCAGGACGAGGTCGGGGCGGAGCCGGTCGACCGCGGCCACCGCCTCCTCGCCGGTGCTGGCGGTGCCGACCACGCGGAAGCCGTCGATCCGCTCGACGAAGCCGCGGTGGATCCGGGCCACCATGAAGTCGTCGTCGACGACGAGTACGTCGATCATCGTGCCTCCTGCCACACGTTCGAGGGCACCGACATCCGCGCGGTGAACATCGCGCCCTCGTCGGTGTTCGCCACGGCCACCTCGCCGCCGCGGCGGTGGCAGACCAGCCGGGTGAGCGCCAGGCCGATGCCGCGCTCGCCGCCCTCGGCCGCCTTGGTGGTGAAGCCGTGGGTGAACACCTCCTGCGCCAGCTCCGGCGCCACCCCTGGGCCGGAGTCGCGGACCACGATCTCCACCGAGGCGGCGTCCTGGCGCAGCTCGGCCTCGACCCAGGCGGGGCGGTCGGACGAGTGGCCGGCCACCGCCTCGACCGCATTGTCCAGCAGGTTGCCGAGCACGGTGGCCACGTCCGCGGCCAGCTCCGGGGGCAGCCGGTCCAGGCCGGTCCGTTCGGAGACCCGCAGCTCCACCCGGCGTTCGGCGGCCACCGCCGACTTCGCCATGAGCAGCGCCGCCACGGCCGTGTCGTGGATCCGGCTGGTCACCGTGAGGTCGAGCGAGGCGCGGTGCCGGCTCAGCGCGTCGACGTACCGGACCACCTCGTCGTGCTCGCCGATCTGGATCAGCCCGGAGATGGTGTGCAACTGGTTGGCGAACTCGTGGGTCTGCGCCCGGAGCAGCTCCGTGGTGCTGCGGAACCCGCCGATCTCCTGCTCCAGCCGGGCCAGCTCGGTCCGGTCCCGCAGGGTGGTGACGGAGCCGAGCCGGCGGCCGTCCTTGCGGACCGTCATCCGGTTCATCACCAGCACCCGGCCGCCCCGGACCACCACCTGGTCCCGGGCCTCCGGGCCGCTGCCCGCGCCGGCCAGGACGTCCCGCAGCCGGCCGTTGATCCGCAGCTCGGCGAGGCTGCGGCCGAGGCAGTGTTCGGGCAGGTCGAGCAGCCGCCGGCCGACCGCGTTGACCAGGGTGACCCGGTGCTGCGGGTCCAGCGCGATCACCCCCTCGGCGATGCCGTGCAGCAGCGCCTCCCGGTGTTCGGCCAGCCCGGCGATCTCGCGGGGCTCCAGGCCGAGGGTCTGCCGCTTGATCCGGCGGGCCAGCAGCCACGATCCGACCACCCCGAGGCCGCACGCGATGCCCAGGTAGGTGAGCAGGTACGACGACGCGCCGACGAGCCGCTGCGACCAGGTCGGCGACTTCTCGCCGACCACCACCACGCCGAGGTACCGGCCGAGGTTCTTCTTCGTCTTCGGGTCGTCGCCGAGCACCGGCACCTGGGCCGTCAGCTCCAGCGATCCGTCGATCTCCAGCTCACCGAACCAGCTCCGGCCCTGCGCCACCTCGGGGTCGCCGAGCTTCACCGGGCTGCCCACCAGCGTCGGGTTCGTCGAGGCGACCACCCGGCCCCGGGCGTTCGCGACGGTCACCGAGGTGACGCCGTACTGGCTCTGGATGTTCTGCACCAGCGGGGCGATCGCCTCGCCGGGTGCGGGCTGGTCGAGCTGGTCGCGGAGCAGGGGGCTGCCGCCGAGCCGTTCGCCCAGGGTGGCGACGCGGCGCCCCTCGACCCGGTTGAAGGTCGCCGCGGACTGCGCCAGCGAGACGGCGGCCACCGCCACCAGCACCACGACGATGATCGCGAGCTGGAGGATCAGCAGCTGCCCGGCGAGCGTACGGCGCCGGGACGTGACCGCGACCACAAAGACCTCAACTTCCGCTGGTTGCACAACGCAGACAAGCTGCCCGGGTGGAGGCCACCATCTTGCCGCTGGACTCATTCGAAACGGAAGAGAAACAAGATGGCAACTAGGAGAAACGTGCTGGTCATGGGGGTCGCCGCCGCCACGGCGCTGGCCCTGGCTGCCTGTGGCGCCACCGCCGACAAGAACGAGGGCGGCTCCAGCAACGACGGCAAACCGGTCAGCGGACTGCGGATCATGGTCCCGAACACCCCGGGTGGCGGATACGACACCACGGCCCGGACCGCCGCGAAGGTGATGGAGGACGCCAAGATCGCCACCGGCGTGCAGGTGTTCAACCTGCCCGGCGCGGGCGGCACGGTCGGCCTCCAGCGGACCGTGAACGAGAAGGGCAACGGCAAGCTGGCCATGCAGATGGGCCTGGGCGTGGTCGGTGCCTCGTACACCTCCAAGTCGTCGGCGACGCTGACCCAGACCACCCCGCTGGCCAAGCTGATCGAGGAGGCCGGCGCCATCGTGGTGCCGAAGAACTCCCCGTACAAGACGATCAACGACCTGGTCGCGGCGTGGAAGGCCAACCCGAAGGGCATCGCGGTCGGCGGCGGCTCCTCGCCCGGCGGCCCGGACCACCTGCTGCCCATGCAGCTCGCCAAGACCGTCGGCATCGACCCCCGCCAGGTCAACTTCGTCTCGTACGACGGCGGCGGCGAGCTGCTGCCCGCCGTCCTCGGCGGCAAGGTGGCCTTCGGCGCCAGCGGGTTCGGCGAGTTCCTCGACCAGGTCGAGGCCGGCCAGATCCGGGTCCTCGCGGTGACCAGCGAGGCGCCGATCGAGGCGCTCAAGGACGTGCCGACCCTGAAGTCCGCCGGCATCGACCTGGTCTTCACCAACTGGCGGGGCATCGTCGCGCCGCCCGGCATCAGCGACGCCGACAAGAAGGTCTGGATCGACGTGCTGACGAAGATGCACGAGTCGGAGGAGTGGAAGGCCGAGCTGAAGAAGCGCGGCTGGACCGACGCGTTCGTCACCGGTGACGAGTTCGGCACCTTCCTGACCGAGCAGGACAAGGCAGTCGCCGACGTGCTCAAGCAGCTCGGGTTGGCATGAGCGGCATGACGACGCGACCGGACCGGGGCGGCGACCTGCCGTCCCGGCCCCCGGCCGTACCGGACATCCCGGCGCAGCCGGGCCCGGAGGCCGCCGCGACCGGGCCGGCTCCCGCGCCGCCCAAGGCCGCGCCG
>NZ_MUYZ01000579.1:0-1907 GCF_003013775.1 Micromonospora sp. MH33 | reverse complement strand
CGCGTCGGCCTCCGCTCCGCCGCTGCCCACCGCACCGCCGGTGGTGCCGGCACCGGCCCTGCCGGCCTGGCCGCCGTCGACCGAACCCACCGAGTACCGGGCGGGCCACGCCGGTCACGTGCCCGCGCCGAGCCGCCCGGTGAGCCACCCGCCGGCCGGTCCCGACCTGGCCGGCACGGCGTACGGCGGCACCGACGGGCCGGGCTTCGCCACGGTCGCCCTCCCGCAGGGCAGTCCGCTGGAGAACTCCGGCTCGCTGACCGGGCACATCCTGGCGCAGGGCTGGGCCGAGGACGCCCCGGCGACCCGGTCCAGCAACACGAAGGTGGTGATCGTGCTGGCCGCCGCGCTGGCACTGCTGATCGCGATCAGCCTGCTGGTGGTCTTCCTGGCCAACGACGCGCTGAGCGGGATCACCGGCACCGCGCTGACCGGGTGACGGGGTGAGCCCGCCCACTACGCACTCGCGGTGCGGTGGCAGGTTCGCCACACCGCCGTACACTTGTGGAGATCACTGACCCGGCGCGCCCGTTGCGCGCCCATGGGCGATCTTGCGGGCGAATCGGCGGCGTGACAAAGCCGCGGCGGGCCATCGCGAAGATGCGCCCCGCTCGAAAGGCATTTCTTGACCACCTTCGCCGCCTCCGGCACGTCCCCGTCCGCCGACCCCACCATCGACACCCCTGACTTCGCCGCGCTCGGCCTGCCCCGGCAGCTGGTCGAGGCGCTCGCCCGGCAGGGCATCACCACCCCGTTCGAGATCCAGCGGGCCACCCTGCCCGACGCCCTCGCCGGCCACGACGTGCTCGGCCGGGGCCAGACCGGCTCGGGCAAGACCCTGGCCTTCGGCCTGCCGGTGATCGCCCGGCTCGCCGACCGCAACCGGGCCCGGCCGCTGCACCCCCGCGCCCTGGTCCTGGTGCCCACCCGCGAGCTGGCCATGCAGGTCAACGACGCGCTCGTGCCGCTCGGCAAGGCGGTCGGCATCTTCCTGAAGACCGCCGTCGGCGGCGTCCCGTACGACCGGCAGATCGACGCGCTGCGCCGCGGCGTGGAGATCGTGGTGGCCACGCCGGGGCGGCTCGGCGACCTGATCGAGCGGGGCGTCTGCAAACTCGACGACGTCGAGATCACCGTGCTCGACGAGGCCGACCAGATGGCCGACATGGGCTTCCTGCCCGAGGTCACCCGGCTGCTGGCGAAGACCCCGGCGGACTCCCAGCGGCTGCTCTTCTCGGCCACCCTGGACAACGACGTCGACTCGCTGGTCAAGCGGTTCATGACCGACCCGGTCACCCACTCGACCGCGCCGGCGACCGCCGCCGTGTCCACCATGGATCACCACCTGCTGCTGATTCCGCCGCACGACAAGTTCGCCGTGGCGGCGTCCATCGCGGCCCGCGAGGGTCGCACCATGCTCTTCGCGCGTACCCAGCTCGGCGTCGACCGGCTGGTCGAGCAGCTCGCGGCCGTGGGCGTGCGGGCCGGCGGCCTGCACGGCGGCAAGACCCAGCGGATGCGTACCCGGACCCTGGCCGAGTTCCGCGAGGGCCGGATGAACGTGCTGGTCGCCACCGACGTGGCGGCCCGGGGCATCCACGTCGATGGCGTGACGCTGGTGCTGCACGTGGACCCGCCGAAGGACCCGAAGGACTACCTGCACCGGGCGGGTCGCACCGCGCGGGCCGGGGAGTCCGGCGCGGTGGCGACCCTGGTGCTGCCGAAGCAGCGCCGGACCACGCTGGCCATGCTGGAGAAGGCGGGCGTCGAGCCGGCCGAGACCCGGGTCCGCGTCGGCGATGCCGCGCTGGCCGAGCTGACGGGCGCCCGCGAGCCCAGCGGCGTGCCGGTCCGCGACGAACCCGAGCCGCGCCGGGGCGGCCCGCGCCGCTTCGGCGACCGGGACG
>NZ_MUYZ01000578.1:0-1938 GCF_003013775.1 Micromonospora sp. MH33 | reverse complement strand
ATCCGGCCGCCCCGCCGGACCTGCGCGGCGCGGCCCTCGGTCTGCGCTGGTCGCTCGGCGCCGCCGCGGATGCCGGCCGGGCGGTGCGGGCGGTGGCCGCCCCGGGCACCCTCGGCGACTGGCTCTCCGGCCTGTTCGCCCTGGCCCGCGAGGAGGTGGTCGCCGGGGACGCGGCGCTGCTCGGCGTCCTCGACGGTCTGCTCGCGGCGATGGACGCGCACGACTTCCTGGTCGCCCTGCCCGCGCTGCGGCAGGCCTTCGGCTGGTTCCCGCCGCGCGAGCGGGCGGCGGTGGCCCGGCACGTGCTGGCGCTGCGCGGCGCCGACGGGCCGGCCCGTGACCTGCTGCGGCTGGACATCGACCCGGTGCTGGTGGCCGCCGCCCGCGCGCTGGACGCGCGGGTCGACACGGTGCTCGCCCGCGAAGGGCTGCGGGAAGGAGACCCGGCGTGACCGACCCGATGCTGGAACGCTGGCGGCTGGTGCTCGGCGACGCGGCACAGGACTGCCTGGGCGGCCTGTCCGGGGCGGCGGCCGGCCGGGACGCCGCGCTGGACTGGCTGTACGGCCGCGACGAGGAACTGAACCGGCGCGACGTGCGCCGGGGCGGCTCCGGCCCGTCGGCGCTGACCACCGTGGACTGGCTGGACGGCATCACCCGGCTGTTCCCGAGGGAGACGGTGGAACGGCTGGAACGGGACGCGGTCGAACGGTACGAGATCCACGACGTGGTGACCGATCCGCAGGTGCTGGCCCGGGTGGAGCCGAACCCGGCGCTGCTGCGCGCGGTGCTGCGCACCAAGCACCTGATGGACCCGGAGGTGCTGCGGCTGGCCCGGCGACTGGTCGAGGCGGTGGTACGCCAGCTCGTCGAGCGGATGGCCAGCGAGGTGCGGCAGTCGTTCTCCGGGGCGCGGGCGCGTCGGCCCAGCCGGTTCCGGCAGGCCCGCAACTTCGACGTGCGGCGCACCATCCGCGCCAACCTGGCCCACTGGCGTCCCGACGAGCGCCGGCTGCACGTGCGTACCCCGCACTTCTTCTCCCGGACCCGGCGGCACCTGGACCGCTGGCAGGTGATCCTGCTGGTGGACCAGTCCGGCTCGATGGTCGGCTCGGTGATCCACGCCGCGGTCACCGCCGCCTGCCTGTGGGGGCTGCCCGGCGTCCGGACCCACCTGGTGGCCTTCGACACCGAGGTCGTCGACCTCACCAGCGACGTGGACGACCCGGTGGAGCTGCTGATGAAGGTGCAGCTCGGCGGCGGCACCGACATCGCCCGGGCGGTGACGTACGGGGCGCAGCTGGTGGAGAACCCGCGCCGCGCCATCGTCGTGCTGGTCACCGACTTCTACGAGGGCGGCAGCGAGGCGCACCTGGTGCGCGCCGTGAAACAGCTCGTCGAGCAGGGCACCCATGTGCTCGGGCTGGCCGCGCTCGACGAGGAGGCCAACCCGGCGTACGACCGGGCCACCGCGCAGCGGCTGGCCGACGTGGGCGCGGCCGTCGGCGCGATGACGCCGGGTGAGCTGGCCGCGTTCGTGGCCGAGCACGTGGGCCGTTAGGAGCGAGGCGTGATCCGTACCGACCTGCTGGCGCTCACCCCGGAGGTGCTCGCCGCGCTCAGCAACCGTGGCCTGGTGAAGCGGGCCGTCAAGGCGGTCGACGGCGGGGAGGCGCCCGCGCTCGCCGTCGACGACGACGGCGCCGTGCGCGCCGCGCATCCCGATGGGGTGACCAGCACCCTGCCGGCCGGCGGCGGGCTGGCCACCGGCGTCTGCTCCTGCGCGGCGCCGGGTGTCTGCCGCCACCTGCTGGCGCTCGTGCTGACCTACCAGCGGCAGCAGGCGACCGAGTCCGGACGGGCCCCGCACCCTGCCCCCGCCGGTCGGCCCGGCCGGCGGCGACGCGACCGAGGGCAACGGCCCGACCGGAGGCGGCG
>NZ_MUYZ01000577.1:0-1950 GCF_003013775.1 Micromonospora sp. MH33 | reverse complement strand
CGAGCACCGCGTCCTCGGCGCCGGGGGCGGGGGCGTCGCCGGGCGGGGTGGGCAGCGCCAGCCACCAGCGCAGCGCCTCGACCAGCAGCCGCCGCAGGTCCGCCGGCCCGGGATCGGCGAACACGTCGGCGGCGGGCGGGCCGAGCAGGGCCAACCCCGACTGGCGCAGGATGCTGCGGTCGAGCGCGTACCAGAACCGCCCGTCGGCGGCCGGCCGGTCGGCCGGGTCGTAGGTGGCTCGGAACGGCATGGTGGCGCCGGTGTTCAGCTCCACCTCGAAGCCCGGCTCGGGCGTTCCGGAGCCGGCCACGTCCCGCCGGTAGACCACCAGTTCCAGGCCGCGCGCCGGGCAGGGCAGCGCCTCGTGCCGCAGCCGGTCCACCAGCGCCCGCTTCACCGGCCCGGCGACCGGCCGGACGACCACCAGGGCCACGTCCACGTCGCTGCGCCCCGGCTGGTACGCGCCCAGCCCCACCGAGCCGGCCGCGTACGCGCCGACCAGGTCGTCGCCGAGCACCGCCCGGGCCCGCCCGACCAGCTCGTCGAGGTAGCGGCGCACGTCGGAGTCCATGCCCGCATCCTGCCCGGTCCGGGTCGGGGCGGCGCGGGCCGGGGTCACTCCGCCGGGTCGGGGCAGCAGACGGTCAGCGCGCCGGGGACCACCTTCACCTTCAGCCGCTTCGCCGTGCCGCGCGCGCCCCCGTCCAGCTCGTACGTCTTCGGCTCGGCGAAGCGGACGGTCACCTTCCGCCCCCGGGTGATCCGGACGAACGGCGACTCGTCGGAGCGGCCGGCGGCCATCCGGCCCAGCGTGCGGGCCCAGTCCACGGCGCCGCTGGCGGTGGACACGCCGATCTCCAGCGCGCCGTCGTCGGGGCGGGCGTCGTCGAAGGCGGGGATGCCGCCGGTGATGGTGCCGACGTTGCCGAAGAGCACGCAGCTCGCCTCGCCGTCGAACCAGTCGGCCCCGTCGACCCTGATCCGGGTCCGTACGCACTCGCCGCGGACGTGCCGCAGCCCGGTCCAGACGTACGCGATCCGGCCGAGCCTGCCCTTGAGCTTGCGGTCGGCGTCGCGGATCAGGTCGCCGTCGAACCCGGCGCCGGCCATCACCGCGAAGTGCTCCCCGTTGAGCCGGCCCAGGTCCAGCTCGCGCCGCCGGCCGTGCAGGGCGATCCGGACCGCCTCGGGCAGGTCGGCGGGGATGCCGAGGTTGGTGGCGAAGAGGTTGGCCGTGCCCGCGGGCAGGATGCCCATCGGCACCTCCGATCCGGCCAGCGTGTCGGCGCAGCGCTGCACCATGCCGTCCCCGCCCCAGACCAGGACCAGCTCGGCGCCCTTGCCGAGCGCCTTGCGTACCTTCTTCGGCGCCTTACGGCTCTTCGGCACCTCGTACCAGAGGAGCCGGCCGACCCCGGCGGCCACCAGGTTGGCGCGCAGCTCGTCGAGGCCGCCGCCGAAGGTCTTCTTCCGGTGGGCGACGACCGCGACCACGCCGGTCGGCGACGCGGGGGCCTCGGTGTCAGGGCGGTCGACCGTGCTCGTGCTCATGACCCCCGGTGGTACCCCACCGCCGGACTTTCCACGCCTGCCCGGATCCGCGACGCGCCCGATTTCGATCAGCCGCATGCTGTGATCAACCGACTTCGTTCGGTAGAGTGCGGGCGGTGATCGCCGGCGCTGGCCGGAGATCGGGGGGTGCCGGGATGACTCGACGGGGCGGACGGTTGACGCGGGTCGCGCTGCGCCTCGGCCTGCTGCTCGGCGGGGTCGCCGTGGCCTGGGGCGCACACGAGATCGCCGCCGGCGCCGCCGCCCAGGCCGCCGAGCGTCCGCCGGCCGGGCCGCTCACCGCCGCCGTCGACCTGCTCACCGGCACGCTGAACCCGCTCCTCGGCGCGGTCACGACTCCCCCCACGTCCGCCGAGGTCCCCGCCGGCGCGGCCCCGG
>NZ_MUYZ01000576.1:0-1965 GCF_003013775.1 Micromonospora sp. MH33 | reverse complement strand
CGCGTGTCGGCGCCGGCCTCGGCACGGCGCCGAAGCCGTCGCCGGACGGCGCGCGTCCCGGCACTGCGGGCCGCCCCGCCAACGGGGGCGGCCTGCCGCCGGGCATCAGCGGTGCGGCAGCCGTCGGGGCCGCCCGCGTGGGTGAGGCGGTACGCGCCGCGCGTACCTCGGTCAGCTCGGCCGCGTCGCGCGGACCGCGCCGGGCCCGGCTGAACCTCAAGCGGATCGACCCGTGGTCCGTGATGAAGTTCGCGTTCGCGGTCTCCGTGGTGCTCCTCATCGTGGTGGTCGTCGCCACCTCGGTGCTCTACCTCGCTCTGGACGCGATGGGCGTGTTCAAGAGCGTCAACGACAGCCTCACGGACCTGGTGAACGCCGGTGGCGGCCAGGGCGGCGGCGGCTTCCGGATCACCGCCAAGGGCGTGATCCTCAGCTCCGCGCTGATCGGCCTGGTCAACGTCGTGCTCTTCACCGCGCTGGCCACGCTGGGCGCGTTCGTCTACAACGTCTGCGCCGACCTGGTCGGCGGGATCGAGCTGACGCTCGCCGAGCGGGACTGAACCCGACGAGGACGCCGGGGCACCGCGTAAAGCGGGCGCCCCGGCGTCGCATGTCCGGGTAGGTTCGAAGGTGGCGCGGGTGAGCCGCGCCGCCACGGGCCCCCGATTTGGGGGCCACGGCGGCGATGGGTTAACCTTGCTCGTCGCTACGCGGGGCTATAGCTCAGTCGGTTAGAGCGCAGAGCTGATAACTCTGAGGTCGCTGGTTCGATTCCAGCTAGCCCCACCGCACATCGTCCGACGGTAGTCGAGCGCGAGGGGTCAAGCCCATGTTCAAGAAGCTCCTGATCCTGGTCGGCGTCGTCGGCGTGGCCGCCGTCGTGGCCAAGAAGATCAAGGCCTCGAACGACGAACGCGCTCTCTGGCACGAGGCGACCACCGCGCCCGACCTGCGCTGACCGCGCCTCCTCCGACTAGCCAGCACCGGGCGACTCCGCCCGCCTCGGGGCCCTAGCTCAACTGGCAGAGCACTGCCTTTGCAAGGCAGGGGTTAGGGGTTCAAGTCCCCTGGGCTCCACCAACATCGCCTCTGACCAGGCGATCCCTTCTCGCAAGATCAACGGGCACAAGCCGGGCACAGGTCAGTCATGATCTTGCAGCCGGATGGTCGCCTTGTTGGCACGCTCCGCCGCTGAGCTCAGAACCGAGCCGACGACGCCGCTGGGCCGGTCTCGCTTCGGCATCCAGTGCACGTACGTCTCCAACGTGATGCGCAACGTCCTGTGCCGAAGCAGACGCTGCACCTCCTGCGGCTCGACGTGGTTGGTGATCAGCGTCGTAGCGAAGAAGTGCCGCAGTGCGTGAAACCCGCGATGCTTCTTGGGCCAACCAGCGGCATCACGCCATCCGGCCCACTCTCGGGACCAGGTGCGGTCAGTGAAGGCGTTGCCCCGGGTGGTGGTGAACAGCAACGGCACGGTTCGCCGCACTGGCTCGCCGGAGGTGATGTCGACCATCTCCACCGGTTCGGATGGGAAGTCCCGCATGTGATCGGCCAGCACTTGACCCACGAACGGGTCAAGGGCGGGCCGCAAGCAGCCCGCCGCCGTGTCGCGCCGGGGCGCGCGTGCGGCCTGGCGGCCGGTCATGCCCTGGCGCACACGGCGCGACATGTGATCACCAGAGGCAGCAGCAGCGACGGCCAAGCCGCGGCCGGCATCGACGATCGGCCAGCGGAGATGGCTCTGGTGCCCGGCGTGCGTCGTTGTGGCGGTGCCCGTCGTGGGTGGGGTCCGTGATACGAGAGCCGCTTAGCCGCCGGACGCGACGAAGAGCCGGGTCGATTGGGTGTGAGTTTCTTCGAGGTTCCGTGAACCCAGCACTGGATGGAGCAATAGTCAAGACTTGTGGATGAGAAATCTTGATCAGGCGGCTGCGGCGTCGGAGGTGACGGGTTCGGTCGTGG
>NZ_MUYZ01000575.1:0-1976 GCF_003013775.1 Micromonospora sp. MH33 | reverse complement strand
TACAGGCGGCGGTCGAGGCCGCGTCCGCGTACGTGGCGGCCGGCGGGGCGGCCGGCCTGCAGCGGGCGCCGGAGCCGCGGCCCACGCCGTCCGCCGCACGCACGGCCGATGAGCTGGTGGCCGAGGTACGCGCCGACGGCGGCACGGTGGTCGCCACCGGCGGCTGCTTCGACATCCTGCACGCCGGGCACCTGGCCACCCTCCAGGCGGCCCGCCGTCTGGGCGACTGCCTGGTGGTCTGCCTCAACTCCGACCGCAGCGTCCGGAGCCTCAAGGGGCCGGAGCGCCCGGTCCACCCGGAACAGGACCGGGCCCGGCTGCTGGCCGCCCTGGACTGCGTCGACGCCGTGGTGGTCTTCGACGAGCCCACCCCGCACCAGGTGCTCGCCCGGCTGCGCCCGGACGTCTGGGTCAAGGGCGGCGACTACGCCGGCGACGGCGCGCCCGAGCTGCCCGAGGCGGAGCTGGTGCGCCGCTGGGGCGGACGGGTCGTCACCGTGCCTTTCCTGGCCGGCCGGTCCACCACCGGCACCATCTCCGCCGCGCGTCAGCGCGGCCTCCACCTCGTCAAGGGAGCGGTATGAGCGAGCGTCAGCGAGCGAACCATCAACGCAGTGCGCCTCAGGGCGGCGCGGAGCGAAGCGGAGTGCCGGCATGAGCAGGGACATGAACGGTCGGGCTGTTCTGGTCACCGGCGGGTCGAGCGGCCTGGGTGCGGCGGTGGTGAGCGCGGTGGCCAAGGCCGGCGGGCGGCCGTACGTGCTGGACCGGCAAGCGCCGGCCGACGGGGTGCCCTGGGTCGAGTGCGACCTGGCCGACCCCCGGGCCGCCGAGGCGGCCACCCGGCAGCTCGCCGAGCAGGCCGGCGGGCTGGACGGCGTGGTGACGGCCGCCGGCACGGACGTGCCCGGCCGGCTGACCGACGTCGACGGGGCGACCTGGGACCGGATCGTGACCATCAACCTGCTCGGCACCGCCGCGGTGATCCGGGCCGCGGTGCCGCACCTGGAGCGGGCGCACGGCACGGTGGTGACCGTGGCGTCCACGCTGGGCGTCAAGGCGGTCAGCGACGCGACCGCGTACTGCGCGGCGAAGTTCGGGGTGGTCGGCTTCACCCGGGCGCTCGCCGCCGAGCTGGCCGGGACGGTCGGCGTCACGCTGCTGATCCCGGGCGGCATGCGGACGGCGTTCTTCGACGACCGGGACGAGCGGTACAAGCCCGGCCCGGACGCCATCCTGAACGACCCGGCGGACACCGCCGAGGCGGTCATGTTCGCCCTCTCCCAGCCGCCCGGCTGCGCGGTACGCGAGCTGGTGGTCTGCGCCGAGCAGGAATCCTCCTACCCGTGATCCTCGTGCTCCGGGCGCTCGGCGTCGGCGACCTCGCCACCGGGGTGCCGGCGCTGCGCGCGCTGCGTGCCGCGTACCCCGGTGCGGAGCTGGCGCTGGCCGCGCCGCGCTGGCTGGCGCCGCTGGTGGAGCTGGTCGGGGTCGTGGACCGGCAGGTTTTCGCGGACGGGCTGGGCCACCTCGGGTGGTCCGGCCCGCCGCCGGCGGTGGCGGTGAACCTGCACGGCCGGGGGCCGCAGTCGCACCGGATGCTGGCCGGGGCCCGGCCGCGGCGGATACTGGCCTTCGCCAACGGCGACGCCGGGTGGCACGACGGTCCACCGTGGCGGGCCGAGGAGCACGAGGTGGACCGGTGGTGCCGGATGCTCGGCTGGTACGGCATCCCGGCCGACCGCACCGACCTGGCGCTGCGCCGGCCCGGGCCGGGCGTGCTGCCGACCGGGGTGACGGTGGTGCATCCGGGCGCCAAGGCGGCGCAGCGGCGCTGGCCGCCGGATCGCTTCGCCGCGGTGGCGCGGGAGCTGTCCGGGCGGGGCCACCGGGTGGTGGTCACCGGCAGTCCCGGCGAGCGGGACATCGCCGCCGAGGTGGCCGGCCGGGCCGGGTTGCCGGCCGACGCCGTGCTG
>NZ_MUYZ01000574.1:0-1982 GCF_003013775.1 Micromonospora sp. MH33 | reverse complement strand
GGAGGGGCTGCGCCGCCGCGGCTTCGCCCCACTGCCGCCGGACGCCGCCGTCGCGGCGCTCGGACGCTGGGTGAACGCCCCCGAACCGGCGCCTGTGATCGTCGACGTGGACTGGTCCCGGTTCGTCGCGGCGTTCACCGCGGCGCGGCCGAGCCACCTGTTCGACCGGGTCGCCCCGGCGGTCGAGGCGGACGCGGAGCCCACGGAGGCCGCGGCCGCCACCGACGGGCTCCGCGCCCGGCTCGCCGCGCTGCCGGCCACCGGCCAGGCGACGCTGCTGGTGGATCTGGTCCGGGCGGAGGCCGCGGCGGTGCTCGGCCACCCCGGCACGGATCAGGTGCCGGCCGGGCGCGCGTTCCGGGAGCTGGGCTTCGACTCCCTCGCGGCCGTGCAGCTGCGGGACCGGTTGGGCCGGGCCACCGGGCTGACCCTGCCGTCGACAGTGGTCTTCGACCACCCGTCGGCGGCGGAACTGGCGGGCTTCCTGCGTACCGAACTGGTGGCCGGCGCGGACGGCCCGGCGGCCGTCGCCACCATCGTCCGGCCCGCCGCGGACGAGCCGATCGCCATCGTGTCGATGGCCTGCCGGTTCCCCGGCGGGGTGTCCTCCCCGCAGGAGCTGTGGCGGCTGCTTGTCGACGGCGTGGACGCGGTGACCCCGATGCCCACCGACCGGGGCTGGGACCTGGACGCCCTCTTCGACAGCGACCCGGACCGGGTCGGCACCAGCTACACCCGCAGCGGCGGCTTCCTGGCCGACGTCGCCGACTTCGACGCCGCGTTCTTCGGGATCAACCCCCGCGAGGCGCTGGCCATGGACCCGCAGCAGCGGCTGCTGCTGCACACCACCTGGGAGCTGTTCGAGCGCGCCGGCATCGACCCGCGGCGCGTACGCGGCTCGGCGACCGGCGTCTTCATGGGCACCAACGGGCAGGACTACGCGACCCTGCTGCTGGGCGCCCGGTCGCAGGTGGAGGGTTACCAGGCGACCGGCAACGGCGCGTCGGTCGTCTCCGGCCGGCTGGCGTACTCGTTCGGCCTGCACGGGCCCGCCGTCACCGTCGACACGGCGTGCTCGTCGTCGCTGGTGGCGCTGCACCTGGCCGCCCAGGCGCTGCGCTCCGGCGAGTGCGACCTCGCGCTCGCGGGCGGCGTGACGGTGATGTCGACGCCGGGGGCGTTCCTGGAGTTCTCCCGGCAGCGCGGGCTCGCCGCGGACGGGCGGGTCAAGGCGTTCGCCGCGGGCGCGGACGGCACCGGCTGGGGCGAGGGCGCAGGCGTCCTGCTGCTGCAACGCCTCTCCGACGCGCAGCGGGAGGGCCGGCGGATCCTGGCCGTGGTGCGGGGCAGCGCGGTGAACCAGGACGGCGCGTCCAACGGGCTGACCGCGCCGAACGGACCGGCGCAGCAGCGGGTCATCCGGCACGCGCTGGCCAACGCCGGCCTGGCCGCGGCCGACATCGACGCCATCGAGGCGCACGGCACCGGCACCACCCTCGGCGACCCGATCGAGGCGCAGGCGCTGATCGCCGCGTACGGGCCGGACCGGCCGGCGGACCGGCCGCTCTGGCTCGGCTCGGTGAAGTCGAACCTCGGCCACACCCAGGCCGCGGCCGGCGTGGCCAGCCTGATCAAGATGGTGCTGGCGCTGCGGCACGCGACGCTGCCGGCGACCCTGCACGTCGACGAGCCGACTCCGCACGTGGACTGGGGATCGGGCCCGCTGGCACTGCTCACCGAGGCGCGCCCGTGGGACGCCGACGGGCGGCCCCGCCGGGCCGGTGTCTCGTCGTTCGGGATCAGCGGCACCAACGCGCACGTGATCCTCGAAGAGGCGCCGACGGACCACCCGAACGAGGGAGACCAGCCGTCGCCGGACCGGGCCGTCGACGCCGCGCTGCCCTGGCCGCTCGCCGCGGCGACGGCCGCCGGCCTGCGGGACCAGGCCGACCGGCTGGCCCGTCGCCTCGCCGACCCGCCGA
>NZ_MUYZ01000573.1:0-1983 GCF_003013775.1 Micromonospora sp. MH33 | reverse complement strand
CGGCGACCACGGCGCGACGGTCAGCTCCGGGGCGGAACGGGCCAGCCCCAGCAGCCGGTCGAGGTCGACCGTGGCGGCGACCGCCTCGCCGAGCCGGCGGACCGCCCGCTGGGCCTCGGCGTCGCGCTGGACCACCGGCACCAGCCCGTGCCGGCGGGCCGGCAGCACCGGGGGCAGCTCGTGCCGGCGCAGCGCGCCGTAGACCGGCACCCCCACGTCGTCGAGCGCCTCGCGCAGCATCGTCTCGTGCCGGGGTGAGGCCACCCGGTTGAGGATGACGCCGCCCAGCCACAGCTGCTCGTCGTACGCCCGGAAGCCGTGCACCAGGGCGGCCACCGACTGGCCCATGGCGGCCACGTCCACCACCAGCACCACCGGGCTGCGCAGCGCGGTCGCGACGGCCGCGGTGGACTCGGTCTCCGGCCGGCCGGCGATCGAGTCGTAGAGCCCCATGGTGCCCTGGACCAGCGCGAACCCGGCCCCCGCGGCGCCGTGCGCGAAGAGCGGGGCGACCAGCTCCGGGCCGACCAGCCGCGGGTCCAGGTTGCGCCCCGGCCGCCCGGCGGCCAACCCCAGGTACGCGGCGTCCACCTGGTCCGGCCCGATCTTGAACCCGGCCACGTCCAGCTGCCGGTCGGCGAGGGCCGCGAGCAGGCCGAGCGAGAGGGCACCGGTGCCGTGCCCCGAGGAGGGCGCGCTCAGCACGACGCGCGGCACGACGGTCATCATCGACTCCTGGTCTGGGGTGGTTTCCGCCCGCGTGACCATACCCGTCCGGACCGACGCGCGACGGCCGCCGGCCGGCCCGTTCCGGCCCGGTGCGGGCCAGTGGCGCCGCTCATACGGGTAGCCTTTGCCAACGTGTACCGGTTCCTGCTGACCCCGCGCTGGCTCGGCTATCTCGCGCTGACCCTGGTGGCCGCCGCGGTGATGGTGTTCCTCGGCAACTGGCAGCTGGACCGCTACCGGGGCCGGACGGCGATCAACGAGCGGATCGACGCCGGCGCCACCATGACGCCCGCGCCGCTGCGCGACGCCCTGCCCGCCCCGACCGGCGGACCCGGCACCACCGGCCCGGCCCCGGAAGACCGGCTCACCTGGACCCGGGTCACCGCCACCGGCCGGTACGACAGCACGAACATCGTCCTGGTCCGCGGCCGGACCGTCGACAACAAGGTCGGCTTCGAGGTGCTCACCCCGCTGGTCCTCGCCGACGGCAGCGCGGTGCTGGTCGACCGGGGCTGGATCCCGCCCGTGCCCGGCGGCAACGCCACGGCCCAGCCGCCGGTGCCGGCCGCGCCGACCGGCGACGTGACGGTCTCCGGGCGGCTGGTGTCCAGCGAGAGCGGCGGCGGGGCGGTCGACCGGCGCGCCGGCAAGCTGGAGACCCGGCGGATCAGCATCCCCCGCCTGGCGAAGCAGCTGCCCTACCCGGTCTCCGGCGGCTACGTGCTGCTCGACCAGCAGACCCCGGCCGCCGACCCGGCCTTCCAGGCGGTGCCGATCGGGCACACCAACAACTGGCAGAACTTCGGCTACGTGGTGCAGTGGTGGCTCTTCGCCGGGATGAGCCTGGTCGGCTACGGCTGGGTCGCCCGCCGGGAGGCCCGGCGGCTGGCCGGCCTGGACGTCCCGCGCAAGCCGCTGGACCGGGCCGCCGAGCCGGCCTCCCCCACCTCCGCCTGAACCGGCCGAGGCGTCCGAACCGGACATTCGGTGGGCACACCGGGCGGCGGGGACGCTGTAGGGTCCGCCCATGATCGTCAACCGTGGGGGGTCGCGGTGACCCCTGATCCCACGACGCCGCTGCCCGCCGAGCCGCCCACCCCGGCGGCGTACGACCCGTGGTCCGCCATGCCGCCGGCCGTCGCGCCGCCCACCGAGCAGTTCCCGGTGCTGGCCGCGCCACCGGCGGACTCCCCGGTCTCCGCCGCGCCCACCGCGCAGGTCCCCGCGCCGCCCGCCGTCCCGGCGCCACCGGTG
>NZ_MUYZ01000572.1:0-1984 GCF_003013775.1 Micromonospora sp. MH33 | reverse complement strand
CCCGCCGGGTCAGCCCGGCGGCCAGTACGGGCAGCGCCACCCCGGCCACCAGCAGGCCGACGGCGAGCACGCCGGCGGCCGGCGGCGAGATCAGCGCGGCGCTGCCGACGGCGAGCAGGCCCACCAGGGCGGCCGCCGCCCCCGGCACCAGCACCCGCAGCAGCAGGTCCTGCACCGCCTCCACGTCGGAGACCAGCCGGCTCAGCGCGTCACCGGTGCGCGGGACGGCGCCCCGCCGGGCGGTCAGGGTGGCGAAGACCCGGGTCCGGACGTCGGTGATCATGCGGAGCACCGCGTCGTGTCCGGCCAGCCGTTCGGTGTAGCGGAACACGCCACGGCTGACCGCGAGCGCGCGGACCGCGACGATCGCCACGGTCAGCCGGTCCAGCGGCGGCCGGCCGGCGGCGCTCATGAGCAGCCAGGTGGCGGTGGCCATGAGGGCCAGCCCGGCGAACTCGGTGGCCGCCGCGAGCAGCCCAGCGCCCAGCAGGCGGCCCAGGTAGGGCCGGGCCAGCCGCAGCACCGCCCGCTCGGGTCCGCCGGTCATGGCGTCACCTTCCCGGCCGGTACCCGGCTCAGCTCGGTGACCCGGCCGTCCTCGACGCGGAGGATCCGGTCGGCGTCCTCCAGCAGCGCGGGCCGGTGCGCGACCAGCAGCGCGGTACGCCCGGCGACCAGCCGCCGGGTGGCCGCCAGCACGACCGCCTCGCTGGCGCTGTCGAGCCGGGCGGTCGGTTCGTCGAGGAGCACCAGCGGGGCGTCCCGGAGGAACGCCCGGGCCAGTGCGACCCGCTGCCGCTGCCCGCTGGACAGGCCGTGCCCGCGCTCGCCGAGCGTGGTGCCGAGCCCTTCGGGCAGGGCGGCGACCACCTCGTCCAGCGCGGCGTCGGTGACCGCGCCGGCCAGCGTGGCGTCCGGAGTGTCGGGGGCGCCGAGGCGGATGTTGTCGGCGAGCGAGCCGGCGAAGAGATGGGCCCGCTGCGGCACCCAGGCCAGCTCGCGCCGCCAGGCGTCGAGGTGCACCCCGGCGAGGTCCACCCCGTCCACGGTGACCCGGCCGGCGGTCGGGGTGACGAAGCCGAGCAGCAGGTTGAGCAGGGTGGTCTTGCCGGCCCCGCTGGGCCCGATGACGGCGACCCGCTCGCCGGGGCGGATGGTGAGCGTGACGTCCCGCAGCGCGGTGGCCCGCTCGTACGCGACGGTCACGCTTTCGAAGCGGATCTCGCCCCGGCCGTCCGGCGCCGGCCGGGTGCCTCCCGGACCGGCCGCCTCAGGGCTCGCGGAGAGGGTGAGGGCCTCGTCCAGCGCGGTCAGCCCCTCCATGCTGGCGTGGAACCGGCTGCCGGCCGCCCGCAGCGGCAGGTACGCCTCCGGGGTGAGCAGCAGCACCAGCAGCGCGGTGGAGAGGGTGATCCCGCCGCCGAGCAGCCGGATGCCGACCGGTACGGCGACCAGCGCCACCGAGAGGGTGGCGACCAGTTCGAGGACCAGCGCCGACAGGAAGGCGATCCGCAGCGTCCTCATGGTGGCCTGGCGGTGCCCGTCGGCCATCCGGCGTACCACGTCGACCTGGGCCCGGGCCCGGCCGAACGCGCGCAGCGTGGGCAGCCCGGCCACCATGTCGAGGAAGTGCCCGCCGAGCAGCGACAGCCGCCGCCACTGCCGCTCGGTGGCGGCCTGCGCCTGCCAGCCGAGCAGCGCCCCGAAGACCGGGATGAGCGGGATGGTCAGCGCGATGATCAGCGCCGAGCTCCAGTCGGCGAGCACGATCCGGGCCAGCACGGCCAGCGGCACGGTCACGCTCAGCACGAGCTGCGGCAGGTAGCCGGTGAAGTAGGGGTCGAGTGCGTCCAGCCCGCGCCCGGCGAGGGTGGCGAGCTGCCCGGCCCGCCGGCCGGCGACCCAGGTGGGGCCGTGCCGGCCTACCGCGCGCAGCAGGTCGGCGCGGAGCGCCGCCTTGACCGTCGCCGCCGCCCGGGCGGCC
>NZ_MUYZ01000571.1:0-1990 GCF_003013775.1 Micromonospora sp. MH33 | reverse complement strand
GGCCAGGTCGGCCGCGCCCCGGCGGCGGTCCCGCTCGGCCCGCCAGACCGCGTAGTCGGCGTAGCCCGCGGCCAGCGGCGGCCGGGCCGGCGGGGCGCCGGCGACCGCCCGGGCGTACGCGCCGGCCAACTCGTCGTAGAGCAGCGCCTCGGACCAGCCGTCGAAGACCGCGTGGTGCACGGTCATGGCGAGCACGTGGGTGTCGGCGGCCAGCCGGTAGACGGTCACCTGCCAGGGCGGCCCGGTGGCCAGGTCGAAGGAGTGCCCGGCGCCGGCCGCGAGCATGCCGGCCAGCTCCGCCTCGGCGTCGGCGGCACCGGTCAGGTCGACCACCGGCACGGCCACGTCGGTCGGTTCCTCGCGGACCGCGTACGGCACCCCGCCGGTCTGCGGGATCCGCCAGCGCAGCACGTCGTGCCGCTCGGCCACGGCGCGCAGCGCGGCGCCGAGCGCAGTGGTGTCCAGCGGCCCGCGCAGCCGGTGCGCCACGGCGATGTTGTACGGCGCGCTGGACGGGGCGAGCTGGTCCATGAACCAGAGCCGCCGCTGCGGCGGGGAGAGCGTGGGCGGGTTGCCGGTGGTCAGCCCGTCGCCGTCGGCGGGAGCGGCGGCCCGTACCCGGTCGACCAGCGCGGCGAAGGTGCGGTCGGTGAACAGCACCTGGGTGTCGACCCGCCGGCCCAGCTCGGCGCGGAGCGCGGCGACCAGCCGCATGGCGGCGATGGAGTTGCCGCCGGCGGCCAGGAAGTCGCTGTCCGGGCCGGGGTTGGCGCCGAGCAGCCGCGCCCAGAGCCGCCGTACCGCCGCCTCCACCGGGTCACCGCCGGCGACCTCGTCCGCCTCCCGCGGGGCGGCCACCGCCAGCGCGCGCAGCGCGGGCCGGTCCAGCTTGCCGCTGGTCGGGCTGACCGGCAGCGCGGCCAGCCGCACCGTCCGGGCCGGCAGCATCGCGGTGGTCAGCCGGGGCCCGGCGTACGCCCGCAGCGTCTCGTCGTCGGGCGCGTCGGCGGGGGTGAGGAAGGCGACCAGCTCGGTGCCGGCCGGCCCGGGCACGGCCTCCACGGCGACCCGGTCGACGCCGGGGTGCCCGGCCAGCACGGCCTCGACCTCGCCCAGCTCGATCCGCTGGCCGCGCACCTTGACCTGCCGGTCGGCCCGGCCCAGGTAGACGATCCGGCCGTCGGGCGCCTGGCGGACCAGGTCGCCGGTGCGGTAGAGCCGCTCGCCGGGCCGGTCGCCGAACGGGTCGGGGACGAACCGTTCGGCGGTCAGCCCGGGCCGGTTGAGGTAGCCGTCGGCCAGCCCGGGGCCGCCGATCAGCAGCTCGCCGGTCTCCCCCGGCGGCACCGGACGCAGCTCGGCGTCCACCACGTACGCGCGGTGGTTGGGCAGGGGGCGGCCGATCGGCACCGGGTCGGCGTCGGCCGCGGTGAGGTCGCCGCTGACCGCCAGCACGGTGGTCTCGGTGGGGCCGTAGCCGTTGAGGAAGCGCCGGCCGGGGGCCCAGCGGGCGACCAGCTCGGCCGGGACCGCCTCGCCGCCGCAGAGCAGCACCCGCCAGGACGGCAGCTCCGCCGGGTCGAGCAGGGCGAGCACCGTCGGGGTGATGAAACCCCAGTTCACCTCGTGCGCGGCGACGAACCGGGCCAGCCGGACCGGGTCGGCCCGGTCCTCGGCGCCGAGAAGCTGCACCGCGCCGCCCAGCAGCAGCGGCACGAACAGGTCCATGGTGGCCGCGTCGAAGCCGAGCGAGGCGATGCCGAGGCTGCGTACCGAGGCGTCGGCGCCGGTCAGCGCGGCGACCCCGGTGACGAACTCGACGGCGTTGCGGTGGGTGGTGAGCACGCCCTTGGGCCGGCCCGTGGAGCCGGAGGTGAACAGCACGTACGCCGGGTCGCCGGGGCGGGCCCGGCACGGCGCGAGCGGGGCCGGGCCGGGCAGCCCGACCGCCTCGACGCCGGGCTCGTCGCCGAACTCGGCCGCCGCGGCG
>NZ_MUYZ01000570.1:0-2004 GCF_003013775.1 Micromonospora sp. MH33 | reverse complement strand
CGGCGCCGGGCCACCCCCGTCACCCGCCAGACGTCCAGCGGCTGCGCCTTGCCGGCCACCGCCATGGCGGCCAGCGGGCGCTGCTCGACCAGGCCGGCGACGGCCCGCCGGGTGGCCGCGCAGACCACCACCCCGCCGGGTGGGGCGTACTCCTGGAGCCGGGCCGCCGTGGTGATCACCGCGCCGCTGGCCGCGCCGTGCCCGCCGTCCCGGGTGCCGGCCAGGTCGACCAGCACCTCGCCGGTGGCCACGCCGACCCGGATTCGCAGCCGCGTGCCGGCCGGCAGCCGCCGGTCCAGCGCGGCCTGGATCTCCAGCCCGGCGCGCACCCCCCGGTACGCGTCGAACCCGTCGGAGCCGTGCGCCCCGAACAGCGCCATCACCGCGTCGCCGACGTACTTCTCCACCACCCCGTGCCACCGGCGCAGCACCGCGGCCACCGTGCCGAAGTACGCCTGTTGCAGTGCCCGGACGTCCTCCGGGTCGAGCCGCTCGACCAGCCCGGTCGACCCGACGATGTCGGCGAAGAGCACGGTGACCGTGCGCCGCTCCTCCGGCACCGGCCAGCGCGCGACGGTGACGGCTTCCCGACTCCCCACGGGCGTGGTGATCAACATCGCACCCACCCTTTCCCCGGTCCGGTGCCTGACGACCTCCGGAGACTTTCACCACCGGATCCTCGGGGGATCGGTAGGACGACGTATGTCGACCACCCGCAACCATTAGTCGCAATGTCGACGCGAGGAGTACCACAAGGGCGCTGAGCCCGTAGAACGGTGCGGGAACCTGTGACTAGGCTGCGTGGCATGGCCAGCGATGTGGACACCGCGCTGCTCGTCGGCCGTGCCGGCACGGTGGCGGCGCTGCGGTCGGCGCTGCTCGACGACGTCGCCCCCGGGCAGACCGCGGCGGTGTTCCTCACCGGCGAGAGCGGGGTGGGCAAGACCCGGCTGCTGGCCGAGGTCGGCGAGCGCCTGCGGGACGGGGGCGCGCTGGTCCTCACCGGCGCCTGCCTCGACATCGGCGACGCCTCCCCGCTGCACCCGGTGCGCCAGGCGCTGCGCCGCCTCGACGCCGACCTGACCGAGGCGCGCACCTCCTCCGCGGTCCGCGGCCTGCTCCAGGTCTTCGACGAGGAGACCCCGGGCCCGGACGGCGCGGGCGCGCTGCTGGAACGGGTCGCGCGCGGCCTGCACCTGGTCGCCGCCGGGCGGCCGCTGGTGCTCGTCCTCGACGACCTCCAGTGGGTCGACCGGAGCACCCGCCAGCTCCTGCTCTACCTGCTCGCCGGCCTCGGCGACCTCCAGCTGTCGGTGCTGGCCGCGATCCGGGCCGAGTCGTTGCAGGGCGCGCACCCGCTGCGCCGGGTGCTCACCGAGCTGCGCCGGCTGCGCTCGGTCCGGGTGGTGGACCTGGCGCCGCTGGACCGGGCCGGCACCGACGAACTGGCCGCCGCGATCGCCGGCGCGCCGCTGCCCCCCGAGGCCGCCGACCAGCTGTGGCAGCGCAGCGGCGGCAACCCGTTCGTGGTGGAGGAGCTGGCCCGCGACCTGCGCGACGGCCACGACGGGCTGTCCGACACGCTGCGCGAGGTCTTCCTGGCCCGGGTCGACGCGCTGCCGCAGCCCGCGCACGCCGTGGTGCATGCGGTCGCCGCCGGGGTCGAGCCGGTCGAGCACTGGCTGCTGGCCCAGGTGGTCCGGCTGCCGGAGGACCAGCTCATCGAGGCGGTCCGGGAGGCGGTGGCGCACCGGCTGCTGGT
Organism: Micromonospora sp. MH33; assembly: GCF_003013775.1. Classification (NCBI taxonomy): domain Bacteria; kingdom Bacillati; phylum Actinomycetota; class Actinomycetes; order Micromonosporales; family Micromonosporaceae; genus Micromonospora; species Micromonospora sp. MH33. Next base: position 242 of record NZ_MUYZ01000570.1, on the reverse strand, counting down.
CGGCGCCGACGACGGCTACCGGCTGCGGCACCGCCTGGTCGCGGAGGTGCTGGCGCACGAGCTGCTTCCCGCCGAGCGGGCCGCGCTGCACCGCCGCTACGCCGAGACGCTGACCTCGGCCACCGCCGAGCTGCACCAGGCCCGGCTGGCCCACCACTGGCGGCTGGCCGGCGAGCCGGCCCGCGCCCTGCCGGCCGCGATGGCCGCCGCCCGGGAGGCCGAGCGGTTGCACGGCTACGCCG
>NZ_MUYZ01000057.1:0-29672 GCF_003013775.1 Micromonospora sp. MH33 | reverse complement strand
GAGTTGTCCTGCACCTCGCCGAGCTTGACGCCGGGCGGGCAGGCCGGCCAGGGCGGCTCGCCCACGCCGGTGATCCGTACCCCGCCCCACGGGTCGGCCTCGGCGAGCCGGCCCCGGACGACCCGCTCGCCGACCCGGACCTCGACGTCGCGCCGGCCCGAGCGGAGCAGGCGCAGCATCCGGGGCTCCGGCTCGATCCGCCCGGCCCAGTGGTAGCGCCCGTCGACCGGCTCCCAGCGGCCGCTGGCGTGCAGCCGCACCGCGGTGCCGGCGATCTCCGCCGGCCCCTGCCAGCTCACCGGCAGCGGCAGCCGGGAGGCGGCCCGCTGTACCTCGTTGCGGTAGTTGTCCTTGTGCGAGGCGGCGTAGAAGTGGAACGTGTACATGATGTTGTCGGCCCGGACCGGGTTGTTGACGATCTCGTCGGAGTTGCCGCCCTCCGAGACGCCCAACGACGACCAGCCCCGGGTGCCGACGATGACCACGGCGTCCGGGTCGTTGGCCCGGATCACCGGGATGACCTGCTCGGCGTAGTTCCGGATGGTCGACCAGCTCGCGCCGTTCGGCTCGTTGGTGATCTCGTAGATGACGTTGCTCTTCGCGGCGTTGCGGGCCGAGACCGCGGCGAGAAGGTCTTCGCCCGGTCCAGGTTGTACATCGGGTCACCCGGCGTCAGCGTGTGGAAGTCGATCAGCGCGTACAGGCCGCGCGCCTCGGCCTTGTCCACCAGGTTGTTGACCTGGTTGGTGAAGCCGGTCGGGTTGGTCTCGTAGCCCTGCTCCTGCACGTACATCGAGATGCGGAACAGGTCGGCCGGCCAGTCGGTGGCAAGCGCGTCGAGCGAGGCGTCGTTGTAGCAGTTGGCGAACCACTGCAACCCGTGGGAACTCATGCCGCGCAGCTGGATCGGCCGGCCGTACCGGTTGCAGAGGTTGACCCCGCAGACCCGCAGCTGGCCGTTGATCCCCACGGGGGTGGTTCCGGTGGGCGGCGGCGTCGTGGGCGGCGGGGTGGTCGGCGGCGGCGTGGTGGGCGTGGTCCCGCCGGTGCAGGCCGTGCCGTTGAGGGTGAACGCCGTCGGGGCCGGGTTGGCGCCGGCCCAGGAGCCGTTGAAGCCGAGGGTGGTGCTCGCCCCGGTGCCGAGGGAGCCGTTGTAGCTCATGCTCTGCGCGGTGACCGCGCTGCCGCTCTGCTGCCAGGTCGCCGACCAGCCCTGGACGACCCGCTGCCCGGCGTCCGGGAAGCTGAAGCCCACGGTCCAGTTGTTCACCGGATCGCCGAGGTTCCTCACGGTGACCGTGGCGGTGAAGCCGCCCTGCCAGGAGTTGGTGGTGTAGGTGACGGCGCAGCCGGTGGCCGCCATCGCGTTCGTCGACGGCAGCACGGCCGCCGCGGCCAGGGCGAGCGCACCGACGGCGCCGCCCACGAGGAGGTGCAAGGTAGAGGCGGACGCCGACCCGTGCAACCGGTCAGCGGCCGCGGCGCCGCCCGGAGTGCAGCCGGAGCGCGTTGCACACGTCGAACACGCCGGACACGTCCCAGGCCAGCTCGCCGGCCGCCCGGCGGGTCTCCGGGTCGGCCACCAGCCCGGCCAGGATCACCACCCGGTTCTGCACCGTGACGGTGATCTGCTGCCGGCGGGTGGTCCAGTCGACGCTCAACCGCTGCGCCACCAGGGCGGCCAGCCGCACGTCCTCGCCGTCGGGCGCCGGCCCGTCCCCGGCGAACGGGAAGTCGGGGTACGGCCAGGGCATCACCATCTGTCGGGCTCCTTCTCTTCGTTCACGATTTCTCAGTCGGCGGCTCAGGCCGGGCGCGGCCGCGCCGCCCCGCCCGATCCGCTCATTGCCCGGGTGCGGCTGTCGAAGACCGGGAAGACCCCGTCCAGCCGCATGGTGTGCAGCACGGTGAGCACGAACCGGGACGGCGCCACCAGGCAGAGTCGCCGGCCGTCCTGCCGGGTCTCCTGGTGGGCGCGGACCAGCAGCCCGAGCCCGGCCGAGTCGATCACCTCCACCTCGGTGAGGTCGACCAGCACCCGGTCGCCCACCGTGACGGTCTCGGCCAGCGCCCGGCGTACCGGCTCGGCGGGGTCGACCTCGGGGACAGCCGGCGCCCCGCCGACGTCGTCCAGGTCGTCGACGCCGAGGCCGCCGTCCTCCACCGCGGCCCGGACGCTGCACCGCGGGCAGTGGTGCGGCCCGGAGGCGAAGGGCGAGCCGACCCAGTCGTTCTCGAACACCAGCGTCCAGACCACCTCGGCGTCCGGCAGGGTGCAGCCGGTGCCGGTGACGCTGTCACCGCAGCCGTCGCAGATGAGCATCATCAGGTGCTCCGCCGGTACGACAGTCACGATCCCTCCCTCCGCCGCGCGCCCGGTCGGGGCGGCGGTTCCTTCCCGGCCGGCGGGCGCCCGGCGGTCAGCACGGCCAGCACGACCGCGACGGCGGCGAACCCGGACTGCACGACCAGTGGCCACACCGCCGGTTCGGCGGGACCGGTGGCCACCAGGCCCACGACGATGGCGCCGAGCAGCGCGGCGGCGACCCCGAGCGCGAGGGTCAACCAGACCGGCGCGGCCGTGCGTCCCGGCACGACCAGGCGACCCACGGCGCCGACGGCGAGCCCCACCACGAGGGCTCCGAGCAGGGTGCCGCTGTTCACGACCCCTCCCACGCCGGCGGGGTGGCCGTGACCCGGGCCCGGCCGCGCGCGGTCGGGCCGTCCGGTCGCGGCGTGTCGACGATGGGCACGGTGTCGCCCAGTCGGGCGGTGTCGAGGATGCGCCGGATTCGCGGGTGCGGATTGCGCAGGGTGAGCAGCGCGTGCCGGCGGGCCAGCCGGCGGTGCACGTCGAACAGCAACGCGATGGCGGCGGCGTCGACGTGTCGGCAGTCGGCCAGGTCGATGGTGACCTCCCGGGGGGCCAGCGCCAGGACCCGGTCGAGGACGAGCGCCACCTCCGACAGCCCGGCGAGATCCAGCTCCTCGGTGATGTCCACCCGGACGTGTGGCACGGCGCCTTCCGGCGGGGACTGCGGGGGCAGGGTCATCTGGTCGTCTTCCTCGGCGGGGTCCGGTTCGGCTTCCCACTCTCTGCGGCGATCTTGGAGGTCGCCGCGCGGTTCCATGACAGTTGTGTGACAAAAGCCGGGAACGGCTGACACGGTTGGGCTACCCGTAGGCGGCCCGTCATGATGCGGATATGACGGCCGTACTGGTGATCGAGGACGACGACCGCATCCGGCTGGCCCTGCTGCTCGCGCTGGAGGAGGAGGGCTATTCCGCGTACGGGGCGGCGACCGCCGAGGAGGGGCTGCGCCGGCAGCGGGAGAGCCCCGCCGACCACGTGCTGGTCGACCTGATGCTGCCCGGTCTCGACGGGTTCGAGTGCATCCGCCAGTTGCGCCGCGACGACGACGTCCCGATCGTGGTGGTCAGCGCCCGCGACGACACCCATGACATCGTCGCCGCGCTGGAGGCCGGGGCCGACGACTACGTGGTCAAGCCCGTGGCGATCAAGGAACTGTCCGCGCGGCTGCGGGCCCTGCGCCGGCGCGGCCGGGTCGTGGCGGACGCCGTCCCCGCCCAGGTCTTCGGGGACCTGGAGATCAGCGCCGAGGCCGGCGAGGTGCGCCGCGCCGGCCGGCCGGTCGCGGTGACCCGCACCGAGTTCCGGCTGCTCTGCGAGCTGGCCGAGCACGCCGGCCGGGTGCTGTCCCGGCAGCAGTTGCTGCGGCGGGTCTGGGGGTACGAGACCGGCGACGAGCGGCTGGTCGACGTGCACGTGGGCCGGCTGCGGCAGAAGATCGAACCGGACCCGGCGAACCCGCGGCACCTGGTCACCCTCCGGGGCCTCGGCTACAAGCTCCAGCGATGACCCGCCTCGGACTGCGGGCCCGGGTCACCGCCGCGTTCGCCGTCGGCGCGCTGCTGCTCGCCGCCGTGATGGCCCTCTTCTCGTACGACCTGACCCGCCGCTCGCTGCTCGACGAACGGGAGCGCACAGCCGTCCGGGCCGCATACTACGACGCCGCAGTGGTCCGCTCCGGGCTGGACACCGGCACCCCGGACGTGGTGGCGGTGCTGCGCTCCCTGGACACCGGCAGCAGCCGCCGCCCGCTGCTGCACCTGCGCGACGGTTGGTACGCCCGCACCGCCGACGTCGGTGCCGGCTCGGTCCCGGTGGAGCTGCAACGCCTGGTCGCCGGCGGGAAGCCGGCCGTGCAGCGGGTCCGCGTGGACGGGCAGCCGACCCTGCTGGTCGGCGTCCCGCTCGCCGGCGAGCTGGGCTACTACGAGTTGACCTCGTTGCGTGAGGTCGAGGAGACCTTCCAGGTGGTCGGGCTGGCGCTGACCGCGGTGGCGATCATGGTCGCCGGGGCGGGCGCCGCTCTCGGCTGGTACGCGACCCGGCACAGCGTCCGGCCGCTCACCGCGGTCGCCGACGCCGCCGAGCGGATCGCCGCCGGCGACTTCGCCACCCGGCTCGACCCGACCACCGACCCGGACCTCACCCGGCTCTCCACCTCGTTCAACCACATGGTCGACCAGGTGGTGCGGCGGATCGAGCGGGACCGCCGGTTCGCCGCCGACGTCAGCCACGAGCTGCGCTCCCCGTTGCAGACCCTGGCCGCCGCCGCGAGCGTCCTGACCCGCCGCCGGGAGCACCAGGACGAGCGCACCGCCACCGCCGCGGGGCTGGTCGCCGACGAGGTGGCCCGGTTCCAGCGCCTGGTGGACGACCTGATCCAGCTGGCCCGCACCGAGCAGCCCGCGCACCGCGACACGGTCGACGTGGCCGGGCTGGCCCGGGCCGCCTGCCGCGAACGGTCACTGCCGGAGAGCCTCGTCGAGGTGGCCGAGGGCACCCCGGCCCGGTGGCGGGTCGACCGGCGCCGGGTCGAGCAGATCCTGTTGAACCTGCTCGACAACGCGGTGCGCTACGGCGGCGGCCCCGTCGCCGTACGCCTCGACATGCGCGACGGGATCGGCGTGCTCGACGTCGACGACGACGGACCGGGCGTGCCGGAGGCCGACCGGGAGGTCATCTTCGACCGCTTCGTGCGCGGCCGGGCCGCCCACGCCCGGGCCGGCACCGACGGCACGGGCCTCGGCCTCGCCCTGGTGGCCCAGCACGCCGCCGCGCACGGCGGGCACGCGGCGGTGGTGGACCGGGACCGCGGCGCCCGGTTCCGGGTCGAGCTGCCGGGGGCCGGCGGATGAGCCGCCGACTGCTCCCGGTGCTGCTCGCCGCGGTGCTGCTCGGCGGCTGCGGGGTGCCGGTCGACGACGAGCCGCGCCTGGTGCAGGCGCCGCCCGGCGGCTTCCCGACCCCGGCGGGCACGGCGACCGCCGACCCGGACGGGCGGGTGGTCGAGCCGCTCTGCTTCGTCCGGGACGACGGGCTGGCCGCGGTCACCCGCCGGGTCGACGACCTGCCCGGTGTGGACGAGCACCTGCAGCACCTGCTGGCCGGGCCGGACGGTGCGGAGCGGGACCGGGGGCTGGCCACCGCTCTGCCCGGCACGGTCGCGGTGGCCGGGGCTACCCTCACCGGCACGGTGGCCACCGTCGACGTGCGGCAGGCCGGCGAGGAGACCGGCCGCAACGACGAGGTCCTCGCCTTCGGGCAGATCGTCTGCACGCTGACCCAGCGCCCCGACGTGGACAGCGTCGCGTTCCGCCGGGACGGGCAGCCGCTGGAGGTGCCGAGGGCCGACGGCAACCTGTCCTCGTTGCCGCTCACCGCCGCCGACTACCGGCCCCTGTTGCATCGCTGACGGCCGGAAGTGGCCCGGCTCACCGCATATCTGTCCGCTGTCGGGCGAAATATCCATCGTCCGTTCGGTTGATTGGGCACCAGCCTTTGGTCTAGGGTGACTGGCGCGACCGGTGCTCGGGAGGCACCCGTTCTCCTCAGGACAGGAAGGCCAGCATGACCACGACGACCATCGCGCCGACGACGACCAGCGAGGTGCACCGCGCGGCGGTGACCGGCGAGGAGACCCGCGCCAGCCAGCTGATCGCCGCACTGGCCGCGCTGCCCGAGGGTCACCCGGAGCGGCCGGCGCTGCGCAACCAGGTCATCGAGGCCTGGCTGCCGCTGGCCAACCACCTCGCCGCCCGCTACAGCGGCCGCGGTGAGCCGGCCGGCGACCTGGCCCAGACGGCGGCCCTCGGCCTGATCAAGGCGGTGGACCGGTTCGACGCCTCCCGGGGCGTGGACTTCGCCGGCTTCGCCATCCCGACCATCCTCGGCGAGATCAAGCGGCACTTCCGCGACCGGACCTGGAACATCCGGGTCCCGCGCCGCCTGCAGGAGCTGCGGCTGCGCATCTCCGAGGCGAACAGCACGCTGACCCAGACCCTCAACCGGGCCCCGACGGTCGCCGACATCGCCAGCCACCTCGACGTCACCGAGGAGGAGGTGCTCGAGGGCCTGGAGGGCGCCCGCGCCTACAACGCCGTCTCGCTCTCCACCCCGATCGGCGACGGCGACAGCGCCACCGAGCTGGGCGACACCCTCGGCACCGAGGACAACGAGTACGAGCTGGCCGAGCTGCGTGCCTCGCTGGGCCCGGCGCTCGCCACCCTCGACGAGCGCGAGCAGAAGATCCTCACCCTGCGCTTCTACGGCAACCTGACCCAGAGCGAGATCGCCGCCCGGGTCGGGGTGTCCCAGATGCACGTGTCCCGGCTGCTCGCCCGCGCGCTGACGAAGCTGCGCGGCGAGCTCACCGAAGCCTGATCCACCCGGGCGGACGCCGCCCGAGTCGTTCCTCCCGGTTCCCGCGAGCGCTGCCGTCTCGCCCCCGGGCCCACGCACCGCCACCGACTCCCCTCGGTGGCGGTGCGTCGTCCGCTCCACCCCGCCCCGTCCGCTCCACCGCACCCCGCCCGCCCCGCGCGCCGGGCGGGCCTGTGCATACTTGCGCGGATGCAACCGTTGCCGGGGCGGACAGGCCGCTCGGCTGTCACAGAGGCGGTAGTGGTGGTCGATCAGACGATCCCGCGGCGACGCGAAACGATTCCGGCGGCCGGCGGCCCGGTGGCCGATCCGGACCTCCGTCAGCTGTTGGCCGGTCTCACCGCGGTCCGGGACGGCGACTTCGGCACCCGGCTGCCGGAGGACGCCGACGGGCTGCTCGGCGAGATCGCCACCGTCTTCAACGGCATGGTCGACCAGCTCTCCCTGTTCACCTCCGAGGTCACCCGGGTGGCCCGGGAGGTCGGCACGGAGGGGCAGCTCGGCGGCCAGGCCGACGTGCCGGGCGTGTCGGGCACCTGGAAGGACCTGACCGACTCGGTGAACGCGATGGCCGGCAACCTGACCGACCAGGTACGCGACATCGCCGAGGTGGCCACGGCGGTGGCCCGGGGCGACCTGTCGCAGAAGATCACCGTCGACGTGCGGGGCGAGATCCTGGAACTGAAGGTCACCATCAACACGATGGTGGACCAGCTCTCCTCGTTCGCGGACGAGGTGACGCGGGTGGCCCGGGAGGTCGGCAGCGAGGGCCGGCTCGGCGGTCAGGCCGAGGTGCCCGGCGTCGCCGGCACCTGGCGGGACCTGACCGACTCGGTGAACTTCATGGCCGGCAACCTGACCAGCCAGGTCCGCAACATCGCCCAGGTGACCACGGCGGTGGCCCGCGGCGACCTCTCCCAGAAGATCACCGTCGACGCCCGGGGCGAGATCCTGGAGCTCAAGAGCACCATCAACACGATGGTGGACCAGCTCTCCTCGTTCGCGGACGAGGTGACGCGGGTGGCCCGGGAGGTCGGCACCGACGGCCGGCTCGGCGGTCAGGCGCAGGTCAGCGGCGTCGCCGGCACCTGGCGGGACCTGACCGACTCGGTGAACTCGATGGCCGTCAACCTCACCGACCAGGTGCGCAGCATCGCCCAGGTCGCCACCGCGGTGGCCCGGGGCGACCTGTCCCAGAAGATCACCGTCACCGCGCACGGCGAGATCCTGGAGCTGAAGAACACCATCAACACGATGGTGGACCAGCTCTCCTCGTTCGCGGACGAGGTGACGCGGGTGGCCCGGGAGGTCGGCACCGAGGGCCGCCTCGGCGGCCAGGCCGACGTCAAGGGCGTCTCGGGCACCTGGAAGGACCTCACCGAGTCGGTGAACGTCATGGCGGACAACCTCACCGCCCAGGTCCGCAGCATCGCCGAGGTCACCACCGCGGTCGCCAAGGGCGACCTGACGCAGAAGATCCGGGTCGACGCCCGGGGCGAGATCCTCGCCCTGAAGGAGACCATCAACACGATGGTGGACCAGCTCTCGGCGTTCGCCGACGAGGTGACCCGGGTGGCCCGCGAGGTCGGCACCGAGGGCCGGCTCGGCGGTCAGGCCCGGGTCTCCAACGTGGCCGGCACCTGGAAGGACCTGACCGACAACGTCAACGAGATGGCGAACAACCTGACCAACCAGGTGCGTTCGATCGCGCTGGTCGCCACGGCGGTCGCCCAGGGCGACCTGAGCCGGCAGATCACCGTCGAGGCCAAGGGCGAGGTCGCCGTGCTCGCCCAGACCATCAACACCATGGTCGGCACGCTCAGCGCGTTCGCCGACGAGGTGACCCGGGTGGCCCGCGAGGTCGGCACCGAGGGGCAGCTGGGCGGTCAGGCCCGGGTGCCGAACGTGGCCGGCACCTGGAAGGACCTGACCGACAACGTCAACTCGATGGCGAACAACCTCACCGGCCAGGTCCGCAACATCGCCCAGGTGACCACCGCGGTGGCGCAGGGCGACCTGACCAAGAAGATCGACGTGGACGCCCGCGGCGAGATCCTGGAGCTGAAGACCACCATCAACACGATGGTCGACCAGCTCTCCAGCTTCGCGGCCGAGGTAACCCGGGTGGCCCGGGAGGTCGGCAGCGAGGGCCGGCTCGGCGGCCAGGCCGAAGTAGAGGGCGTCTCCGGCACCTGGAAGCGGCTCACCGAGAACGTCAACGAGCTGGCCGGGAACCTGACCCGGCAGGTGCGTGCCATCGCCGAGGTGACCAGCGCGGTCGCCACCGGCGACCTGACCCGCTCGATCACGGTCGACGCCTCCGGCGAGGTCGCCGAGCTGAAGGACAACATCAACTCCATGGTGGAGTCGCTGCGCGAGACCACCCGGACCAACCAGGAACAGGACTGGCTCAAGACCAACCTGGCCCGCATCTCCGGCCTCATGCAGGGCCACCGGGACCTGGAGGTGGTCGCCGGCCTGGTGATGAACGAGCTGGCCCCGCTGGTCTCCGCGCAGCTCGGCACGTTCCTGCTGGTCGACGAGGGCGGCGACGGCCGGGGCCTGCGGGTGGTCGGTGGCTACGGCCACGACGCCACCCGCCGCCGGTACGCCCTGGGCGACTCGCTGGTCGGGCAGGCCGCGCTGAGCAAGCGGGCCATCGTGGTGGACGCCGTGCCGGCCGACTACGTCACCGTCTCGTCAAGCCTGGGCGCGGCCGTGCCGCTGCACCTGGTGGTGCTGCCGATCCTCTTCGAGGACCAGGTCCTCGGTGTCATCGAGCTGGCCGGCATGGGCCGGTTCACCGAGATCCAGCGCGACTTCCTCGACCAGCTCACCGAGACCATCGGCGTCAACGTCAACACCATCGTCGCGAACGCCCGCACCGACGTGCTGCTGACCGAGTCGCAGCGGCTGGCGGCCGAGCTCCAGGCCCGCTCGGAGGAGCTGCAGGCCCGCTCCGAGGAACTCCAGAGCTCCAACGCCGAGCTGGAGGAGAAGGCCGCGCTGCTGGCCCGGCAGAACCACGACATCGAGACGAAGAACTCCGAGATCGAGCAGGCCCGCCAGGAGCTGGAGACCCGCGCCCAGCAGCTCGCGCTCGCCTCGAAGTACAAGTCGGAGTTCCTGGCCAACATGAGCCATGAGCTGCGTACGCCGCTGAACTCGCTGCTGATCCTCGCCCAGTTGCTCGCCCAGAACCCCAACCGTAACCTCACCCCGAAGCAGGTCGAGTACGCCACCGTGATCCACTCGGCCGGCGCCGACCTGCTCCAGCTCATCAACGACATCCTCGACCTGTCCAAGGTCGAGGCCGGCAAGATGGACATCAACCCGGAGACGTTCGAGCTGTCCACGCTGCGCGACTACGTCGACGCCACCTTCCGTCCGCTCACCACCCCGCGCGGCCTGGAGCTGGACCTGGTCACCGGCCCGGACGTGCCGGCCCGGTTGCACACCGACGAGCAGCGGCTGCGGCAGGTGCTGCGAAACCTGGTCTCCAACGCGGTCAAGTTCACCGAGAAGGGCCGGGTGCAGCTGCGCATCGAGCGGGCCCGCCCGGACGAGCTGCCGGCCGGGATGCCGCCGGCCGACACGGTCATCGCGTTCCGGGTCGTCGACACCGGCATCGGCATCGCCGAGCAGCACCTGACCGCCATCTTCGACGCGTTCCAGCAGGCCGACGGCACCACCAGCCGGCGGTACGGCGGCACCGGCCTGGGCCTGTCCATCAGCCGGGAGATCGCCCGGCTGCTCGGCGGGCAGATCACCGCGGAGAGCGTCCTCGGCCAGGGCAGCACCTTCACCCTCTACCTGCCCGCCACGGCCACCGTGCCGCTGCCCGACTCCGGCCTCGCCGTACCGGGCATGGCGACGGCGGCTCCGGTCGAGTCGGAGGCCCAACGCTGGGTGGAGCGGCAGCAGCGCCGGGTGCTGGTGCTCGAGGCGCACGAGAAGGGGCTGCTCACCCTGCTGGCCCGCGGCGTGGCGGCGGAGACCGGCGGCCCGGTCGAGGTGTCCACCGCGGTGGACGTCGACGAGGCGGTCGGTACGCTCGCCCGGCACCGGCACCACCTGCTCGTGGTGCAGCTCGACCCGGCCGACGAGCACGGCACGGCCCTGCTCAGGGCGCTGCACGAGCACCCCGGCCTGCGCGGCCTGCCGGTGCTGGCGTACCACGGTCAGCCGCTCGCGGGCGGGCAGGACGCCCTGCTCCAGGGGATGGCCGCGGACCGCCCGCTGGAGGTCCTCGGCAGCCTGGACGAGCTGCGCGAGCGCATCGTGCTGCACCTGACCGCGGACACCCCGGAGCGGGTGCCGTCCTTCGCGGCGCCGGCCACCGACCTCAGTCCGGTCGACGACCCGGTCGCCCGCGAGCTGTCCGGCCGCAAGGTGCTGGTGGTGGACGACGACGCCCGCAACGTCTTCGCCCTGACCAACATCCTCGAACTGCACGGCATGGACGTGGTCTACGCGGAGAACGGCCGCAAGGGCGTCGAGACGCTGATGCGGCACGACGACATCGACCTGGTGCTGATGGACGTGATGATGCCGGAGATGGACGGGTACGCGGCCACCGCCGCGATCCGCGCCATGCCCCGCTACGCGGACCTGCCGATCATCGCGGTGACCGCGAAGGCGATGCGCGGGGACCGGGAGAAGAGCATCTCCTCCGGCGCCAGCGACTACGTCACCAAGCCCGTCGACGCGGAGGACCTGCTCACCTGTATCCAGCGCTGGCTGGCCAGCTGACCCTCGGCCCGCAGGACCGGGTGGCTTGTTCGAGGGCGCACGATGCCGCTGTCGGGATGGCCGCGACAGGCGTCAGGAAGCCTGCTCCAGGGCGGCCAGCGTCTGGCGCAGCCATTTCAGCTCGGCGTGCGTTGTCGCGGTCGCGATCGTGAACAGTCCCTGCCGGAAGGCGTCGTCGAAGTCGGCCGCACGCAGCGGCCGGTCGCCGTCCCAGAAGAAGCTGGCCGGCTGGGTGAGGAAGTGCAGCCTGCGCCGCAACACGGCGGCCTGCGCGGCCGGGTCATCGAGGTGGCGCAGGAAGGCGAGCATGGTGAACCACCGGTTCTCGTCGGTGATGAACAGCTCGTCGGGTTCGCGTAACCGGTGGCGCAGCAGCTTGGCGCCCGCCTCGGTCAGCGACAGCATGTGCCGGGGTGCGGCTACCTGACCGGGCTGCAGTTCGCGGGAGAGCAGCCCGGCCGCTTCCATGCGCTTGAGCAGGGGGTAGAGCGTGCCGTCCGCGATGGGGCGTACGTGCCCGGTCAGGGCCGCGATGCGCTTGCGCAGGTCGTATCCGTGTAGCCGGCCGTCCTGCAGGAAGCCGAGGATCGCGAGTTCCAGCATGATCGGGATCATACCCTCGTACCGGGATACCTCGGAGTCGAGGTATGGTGTCGATCATGCATAGCGCTCAGGTACTTCCCGACGGTTCCCGCGTGCGCTGGGTCGAGATTCCCGGCGCCGAGCCCACCCGTGTCTACCTCCACGGCCTCGGCGCGAGCTCCACGCCCTACTACGCCGCCGCGGTGGCGCACCCGGCCCTGGCGGGCCACCGCTCCCTCATGGTCGACATGCTGGGTTTCGGAATCAGCGACCGTCCGCCGGACGCCGCCTACACCCTGCAGATGCACGCCGACGTCCTGGCCCGCGCGCTCCAGCAGGCCCACGTGAGCGGCGCCGACGTGGTCGCACACAGCATGGGCGGCACGGTGGCGGTCACCCTGGCCGCGCGCCATCCCCGGCTGGTGCGCCGGCTCGTTCTGGTTGACGCGCCCCTCGACCCGGTGCGCGAACTGCCCACCGCCAAGCGACCGGGCAGCTCGGGAATCGGGGTCTACCGCACCGAGGATGAATTTCTCGACGGTGGCTGGGACGAGACGCTGGAGTTCGCCGGACCGCAGTGGGCGGCCACGATGCGCCTGGCCGGGCCGCAGGCCCTCTACCGCAGCGCGATGAACCTGCTGCGCGGCACCGAACCGACGACGCGCGAGAGTCTGGAGAAGCTGCCGATACCTCGGACGTTCCTGTACCCGGCGGCCGACGGGCCACGGTTCGACGCCGACCGACTGGCCGGCGCGGGCGTGGACGTGGTGGCAGTCCCCGACTGCGGACACAACATCATGGTCGACAACGTGCGGAGCTTCGCCCTCGCCGTGCAGGCGGCGCTGCGCGACTGAACCCGGCTTGGTGCTGGTGACGTGCCGAGGTGATCAGCCGCTGCTGGCCGGAGGGGGGTACCGGACGGAGGCGGCCCGGCGGGCGGATCGCCCGCCGGGCCGTCCGGGAGCGGATCAGCTCACCACGGCGTCGGGGCCGGCGGCGGCACCACCGGCGGGCGGTCGTCGCAGGTGATGGTGTTCGGCAGCAGCCAGGGGGCGAGCCAGCCGCCGTCGTTGCCGCCGAGGTCGGTGAGCCCGAACTCCGATCCGGCCGGGGTGAAGTGGAACGACCCGCAGTTGTTCACCCCGACCGCGCCGACGTTGCGCGCGTCCACGTCGGCGAAGGACGCCGAGCCGGCGGTCCGGGCGCTCACCACCGAGGTGCCGGTGCCGTCGACCCGGATGTCCCGGAAGTGCACGTTGCTGATCGAGTACTTGTCCTTCACCGGCCAGTCGCTGACCAGCATGATCGCGTTGTAGGTGTTGTCGAGGTAACTGTCGCCGACCACCTGGATGTCGGCGTCGATGCTGCGGTCCAGCGCGTAGAACCAGATCGCGCCGAGGCCGATGTTCCAGTTCAGCTCGTAGGTGCCGGCCCGGACCGTGGTGTTGCCGGTGACCCGGAGCTGGCCGGTGAACGGTTCGGCGCCGAAGCGCGAGCCGATCTGGATGGCGCTGCCCTCGCGGACCGGGTCGGCGATCAGGTTGTGCGAGACGGTGAGGTCGGTGCCGCCGTAGAGGGCGATGCCGTTGGCCAGGACCGGGGACTGCACCGTGTTGTGGTCGAAGGTGTTGTGGGCGTTGCCGGTCGCCTCCGACCACATGGCCAGCGCGTCGTCGCCGGTGTTGCGGACGAAGCTGTGCGAGACCGAGGAATGTGTGACGCCGGTGTGGAAGTTGAGCCCGTCGGCGATCTGGTCGGCGATGACCGTGTTGGTGACCCGCAGGTCGGTCATCGGGCCGTCGAACCACAGGCCGACCTTGGTGTGGTGCAGGTAGAGACCGTCGACGGTGGAGTGGCTGAGCGCCCCGCCGACGGCGTTGACCTGGTCGGTGTCGATGCGGTCGCGCACGTCGCCCTCGACGGCGAAGCCGGAGAGGTGGACGTCGCTGCTGCCGCCCTCGGCGGCGTCACGGCCGTAGAAGCCGACGCCGGTGTGCACCGAGCCGTCGGGGGCCGGGGTGTCCAGGGCCACCTCGCGGCCCTTGACGACGGTGTACCAGCTGCCGGCGCCCGCGATGGTCACGTCGTCGACGGTGATGTGCCGGTTCACCTGATAGGTCCCTGGCGGCAGGTAGAGCGTGCGGTCCACCCGGCGGGCGTACGCGACGGCGCGGTCGAAGGCGTCGGCGGACTCCCGCCGGCCGGTCGGGTCGGCGCCGAAGGCCAGCACGTTCACGGCGTGCGGAAGTACCCGGGGCGGGGCGACGAGGTGGGAGTCCAGCAGGTCGATCACGGTCCACGCCGCGGCCGTGCCGGGCGGTGCGGTCAGCCGGACCACCTCGCCGGCCCGGTGGGTGCGGCCCAGCAGCAGCCGCTGCTCCTCGTAGAAGTGGTGCGGCCGGAACGGCTTGGTGATGGCCGGCGCGGGTGTGGTGGCCGCCGGCACGCAGGAGCACTCGGTGATCCACCAGTCGGGGTGGAGCAGGTCGGCGCCGGGGTCGTTGGTGAACGGGTACTGGTTGTAGAGCCAGGCGTACTGCGAGGTGAGCGTCATGGTGCGGGCCGGTCCGTGCCCGACGGTGACCCGCAGCGGCGCGGTGATCCCGCCGCCGCCGGGCGCGTCGGGGATGCTGTATCGGACGGTGAGCGCGTTGGTCGCCTGCGGGAGGGTGAACTCGACGTACTGGCCGGGGGAGAGGCGGACCGCCCGCCGCCCGGACGCCTCGCCGGCGAGGGTGTAGGCGGCGCGGTCCGGGCCGATGACGGTGCCGGTGGTCCGGGCGTGCTCGGCCTCCTGCTCGACGAAGTCCACGGTGGCGCCCCGGCCGGCGACCAGCGCCGGGTCGAGCCCGGCCCGGGTGACCACGGGGGTCGGGCCGGCGGGACCGGCCGCCAGGGCGGCGCTCCCGGCCGGTACGGCCAGCGCGACGGCGGTGGCCGCCGCCGCGAGGATCCTGGCGATCGGCACGGCCGGGCGCAGGCCCGCCGCGCCTTCCACGCTCCGCTGCATCGGACTACCCACTTTCACCGGGGGACGGGGGGAGACGGTGGTGAATCGGCGCGGGGTGAGGCGCGCCCGCCGAAAGGTGCCTCATGTTATTCCTGCCCTTTGTCGATATTCAAGCGCCCGTCTGTCCGAATCTTGCGGGCCTTGATCACGCGGGCGGACGCCCCGCAGGGGATGCCCGGGACCGGTGTCAGGGGCGTCGCCCAGCAGGGCCTTGTTCATTTCTTGCAAGAACACGACGTACGATTGCCGCCGTGACGAAACGGTTGACGGAGGTGGCCCGCAAGGCGGGCGTCAGCGAGGCGACCGTGAGCCGGGTGCTCAACGGGCGGGGCGGCGTGTCCGAGGCGACCCGGACCGCGGTGCTGACCGCGCTCGACGTGCTCGGCTACGAGCGGCCGACCAAGCTGCGCGGTGAACGGGCCCGGCTGGTCGGCCTGGTCCTGCCGGAGCTGCAGAACCCGATCTTCCCGGCGCTCGCCGAGGTGGTGACCGGCTCGCTCGCGCAGCGGGGCTTCACCCCCGCGCTCTGTGCCCGCACCATCGGCGGGGTGTCCGAGTCGGACTACGTCGAGATGCTCCTCGACCACCAGGTATCCGGGGTGATCTTCGCGGGCGGGTCGTACGCCCTCGCCGACGCCACCCACGAGCACTACCGCCGGCTGACCGACCGGGGCCTGCCCGTGGTGCTGGTCAACGCGGGCGTCGACGAGCTGGGCTTCCCCCGGGTCTCCACCGACGACGCGGTGGCGGTGGAGCAGGCGTACGGGCACCTGTGCTCGCTCGGGCACGAGCGGATCGGCATGGTGCTCGGCCCGGAGGGGCACGTCCCGTCCCGGCGCAAGCTGGACGCCATGGTCCAGGTCGCGGGCTGGGCCGACGACACCGGGTACGTCGAGCGCTCCAGCTTCTCCATGGAGGGGGCGCGGGTCGCGGCGACCAAGCTGGTCGAGCGGGGCGTGACCGGCATCATCTGCGCCAGCGACGTGCTGGCCCTGGGCACCATCCGGGCCGCGCGGCGGCTCGGTCGCGCGGTGCCGACCGACGTCTCCGTGGTCGGTTTCGACGACTCCGCGTTCATGACCTGCACCGACCCGCCGCTGACCACCGTGCGGCAGCCGATCGAGACGATGGGGCAGGCCGCCGTGGACCTGCTGGTCACCCAGATCGAGGGGGCCGGCGTGCTGCACGACGAGCTGCTGTTCGAGCCCGAACTGGTGGTCCGCGGCTCCACCGCCCCCGCCCCGGGTCGCTGACCACCCGGCCGGACGTCTCCGGCTCCCGACCGCCTCCCTGATCACCGCACGACGCTCCGGCCGTCGACCGCCCACCCGCGGTCGGCGGCCGTTTCGTCGTCGCCTCCGGGCTCGGGGGCGGAACGGGGCGAAAGCCAGAACCTGGGCTGGGCTCCTCGTCCTGTCCATATCTGTCGTCACAAAGTCGGGTCCTTTCATGTTGCGATCGAAACCTTGCCGCAATGAGTCGGCCTCGCTACAGTGACTCCACTCACACCTGGCCTCGACGTCAGGCGGTGACGTTCACGGCAGATCAAGCGAAGGCCATGGATACCCCCCGTTCCCCCGAAGGGATGGACAGATGTCCGTACCGCAGTACCGGAAGGCTGCGGCGATAGCGCTCGTGGCCGGCCTGGGGCTCAGCCTCGCGGCTTGCTCCACGAAGAGCGACAACGCGGCGAAGGACGCCAGCGGCAAGGTCACCATCACCGTCGACTGCCAGCCGGTCGGCTCCCAGAAAGAGCTGTTGAAGAACTGGAACGACGACGTCGCCGAGTTCCAGCGGCAGAACCCGAACATCGTCATCAAGAGCGTCAGCGTCGGCGAGCAGTGCAACAACCCGCCGGACTTCACGGCCCGCCTCGCCGGCGGCACCGTGACCGACGTGTTCTACGGGTACATGACCGATCTCCAGCAGGTGCTCGACTCCGGTCAGGCGATGGACGTCACGCAGTACGTCAACAAGGACACGATCCCGACCTGGGACAGCGTCGACCCGGCGCTCAAGGGCGTCTTCACCGACGGCGGCAAGCTCTACGCCGTCCCGGTGAAGAACTACTCGATGGGCCTGGTCTACAACAAGGTCCTGTTCCAGCGGGCGGGCCTCGACGTGAACAGCCCGCCCAAGACGTGGGCGGAGGTCCGGGAGGCGGCCAAGAAGATCTCCGCGCTGGGCAACGGCATTGCCGGCTACTCGGAGTACAGCGCCGGCAACACCGGAGGCTGGCACTTCACCTCCCTGCTCTACTCCCAGGGCGGCCAGGTGCTCAGCGAGGACGGCAAGAAGGCCGACTTCAACAACGCGATGGGCAAGCAGGTCCTCCAGAACCTCAAGGACATGCGGTACGGCGACAACAGCATGGGCAGCCGCCAACTGCTGCAGTGGGGCGACCTGCTGACCAACGCCGGCGCGGGCAAGGTCGGCATGTTCATCGGCGCCCCGGACGCCACCCAGGCGATCGTCAGCCAGTTCCAGGGCAAGTTCCAGGACTGGGCGATGGGCCCGCTGCCGGGCCAGGACGGCCCGGCGAAGGCGACGCTCGGTGGCGGCGAGGGCTACTTCTTCAAGAAGGGCCTCACCCCCGAGCAGGTCAAGGCCGGTCTGAAGTGGATCGCGTACCAGAAGTTGACGCCGGGCAAGGGCCAGTTCGACTACGTCCGGGCCAAGCCGCAGAACTACCCGGTGGGCCTGCCCCAGCCGCTGCTGTTCGCCAACGGCAGCGACGCGCAGAAGCAGGAGCTGGAGCTGCGTAAGGCGAACGCGAACGTGGACACCGCGAACTTCGCGGTCTTCGAGGCGAACCCGGTCCCGATCAAGGGCGAGCCCCGCAACGCGCAGGCCATCTACGCGGTGCTCGACGCCGCGATGTCCGGGGTCCTGACGAACCCGAACGCGAACATCGACGCGCTGCTCAAGACGGCCGAAGGCAAGGTCAACCAGCTGCTGGCCGCCGGGAGCTGACCCGGCGCGGGTGGGGGTCGGCGCGCCGGCCCCCACCCTCCGCCCGCACACCGTCCGGCCACCGACTTTCCGCAGGAGACGCCTTGGCCATCACCACCGTCCCGGGTACCACCAGACAAGCGGGTCGCCCCGGGCCGCCGTACCCGTCACCGCGCCGGCATGCGGGCCTCGGCCGCAAGGTACGGGACAACCTCACCGGGCACGCGTTCCTGATCGGGGCGGTCCTCTGCTTCGCCGTCTTCTCCTGGTACCCGATGGTCCGCGGCATCGTGATGAGCTTCCAGCGCACCCGCCGGGGCGAGACCACCTGGGTCGGCTGGGACAACTACGCCCGCATCATCGACGACCCCAGCTTCTGGACCGCCTGGCAGAACACGTTCTACTTCACGGCCCTCGCGCTCGTCCTCGGGTACGCGGTGCCGTTCTTCGTGGCGATCCTGCTCAACGAGTTCCGCCACGCCAAGGGATACCTGCGGATCCTGGTCTACCTGCCGGTGATGCTGCCGCCGGCCTCGGCGCTCTTCCTCTTCAAGTTCTACGCGTACGACCCCAGCGAGGCGGGGCTGTTCAATGCGATCCTCACGGCGTTGCACCTGCCGACGTCGGAGTGGATGCAGTCACCCGGGATGACCATGCCCGCCATGGTGCTGGCGTCGACCTGGATGAACATGGGCAGCGCCGTGCTGATCTACCTGGCGGCACTGCAGAACATCCCCGGCGAGCTCTACGAGGCGGCCGAACTCGACGGCGCCGGGATCTGGCGGCGGATCCGGCACGTGACCATCCCGCAGACCCGGCTGATCCTCGCGCTCCTGGCGATGCTGCAGATCGTCGCCACCATGCAGCTCTTCATCGAGCCGCTGATCCTCGCCAACGGCGCGGGTACGGGCGACTCGGCGACCTCGGTCGCGTACCTCATCTACCAGCACGGCTTCTTCCAGAACGACCTCAACGGCGCCGCGGCACTCGGCGTGATCATGCTCGTGGTGCTGGCCGGCTTCTCCGCCGTCTACGTGCGGCTGACCGCGAAACAGGACTAGGACGGACCAGGAATGGCACAGGACTCCGGGACCCGGACCCTCATCTCCCAGGCCCAGCTCACCCGGGGGCGCGGCAGGATCATCTACTGGACGCTGCTCGCCGTCGTCGTGGTGGGGTTCACGCTCGTCTTCATCGGGCCGCTCTACTGGATGGTCACCGGCGCGCTCAAGTCCGGCCAGGAGATCGCGCAGACCCCGCCGTCGCTGTATCCCAGGGATCCCCAGCCGCAGAACTACGTCGACGCGTGGACCAACCTGAACCTCGCCAAGCTGCTGTTCAACACGTTCTACTACGCGACCGGCGCGGTGCTGTTCCAACTGGTCCTCGACACCGCGGCGGCGTACTCGCTGTCGAAGCTGCGGCCGGTCCTCGGCAACGTGATCCTCGGCCTGATGCTGGCCACGCTGATGATCCCGGCGATGGTCCTCATCGTCCCGCAGTACGTGACCGTGATCGACCTGCCGATCCTGCACCTCAACCTGCTCGACTCGCCGTTCGCGATCTGGCTGCCGCTGGTCGCGAACGCGTTCAACATCTTCCTGCTGAAACGGTTCTTCGACTCGATCCCGGCGGACCTCATGGCGGCGGCCCTCGTGGACGGGGCCACTCCGCTGCGCACGCTCTGGTCGATCATCCTGCCGATGTCGCGCCCCATCCTCGGCGTGGTCTCGATCTTCGCGGTGACGGCGGTCTGGAAGGACTTCCTCTGGCCGAAGCTGGTCATGCCGTCGCCCGAGACCCGCACGGTCAGCGTCGGCATCTACGCCTTCTCCGGTGGCACGCCCATGAACGTGGTGATCGCCGCCTCGGTCATCGCCGCGATACCGACCGTCATCATCTTCCTGATCTTCCAGCGGAACATCATGTCGGGCCTGACCACCGGCAGCCTCAAGGGCTGACCGCACCGGCACACCACCGGCGAAACACTCCCGCGGCGAACGACGACCGTTCGCCCGACCCCACATCCAGGTCCGGCGAACCCGCCGACGTACCGACGCAGAAAGCAGGTGCTCGTGTCCACACCAGACAGCGGTCCGTGGTGGCGTGGAGCGGTGATCTACCAGGTGTACCCGCGGAGCTTCGCCGACGGCGGTGGTGACGGCGTCGGCGACATCGCCGGCATCCGGTCCCGGCTCCACTACCTGTCGGAGCTCGGCGTCGACGCGATCTGGTTCAGCCCCTGGTACCCCTCCCCGATGGCCGACGCCGGCTACGACGTGGCCGACTACCGCGACATCGACCCGGTCTTCGGCACCCTCGCCGAGGCGGAGGCGCTGATCAGCGAGGCGCACGCGCTGGGCATCCGGACCATCGTCGACGTGGTGCCGAACCACTGCTCCGACGCGCACCCCTGGTTCCGGGCGGCCCTCGCCGGCGGGCCGGACGCGCCGGAGCGGGAGCTGTTCTGGTTCCGCCCCGGCCGCGGCCCGGACGGCGACCAGCGGCCCACCGACTGGGCCGGCGAGTTCGGCGGCCCGACCTGGACCCGGACCGTCAACCCGGACGGCACCCCCGGCGACTGGTACCTGCACCTGTTCGCCCCCGAGCAGCCGGATTTCAACTGGGACCACCCGCGGGTGCGCGCCGAGTTCGAGGACATCCTGCGGTTCTGGTTCGACCGCGGGGTGGACGGCATCCGGATCGACTCCGCCGGGCTGCTGGTCAAGGACGGGACGCTGCCCGAGACCCTGCCGGACCGGCCGCACCCCTTCCGCGACCTCGACGGGGTGCACGAGATCTACCGCGACTGGCGGCGGGTCGCCGACTCCTACCCCGCCGACCGGGCCCTGATCGGCGAGGTGTGGCTGCCGGACCGGCAGCGGTTCGCCAACTACCTGCGCCCGGACGAGCTGCACGCGGCCTTCAACTTCGACTTCCTCGGCTGCGCCTGGGACGCCGCGGCGCTGCGCGAGAGCATCGACGGGACGCTGAGCGCCCATGCGCCGGTCGGCGCGCCGGCCACCTGGGTGCTCTCCAACCACGACGTCACCCGGCACGTCACCCGCTACGGCCGGGCCGACACCCGGTTCAGCTTCGCCGCCAAGCGCGAGGGGATCCCCACCGACCTGGAGCTCGGCACCCGCCGGGCCCGGGCCGCCGCGCTGCTCTCCCTGGCGCTGCCCGGCGCCGCGTACGTCTACCAGGGGGAGGAGCTGGGGCTCTGGGAGGTCGAGGACATCCCGTACGAGCTGCGCCAGGACCCGATGTGGGAACGTTCCGGCCGCGTCGACCCCGGCCGGGACGGCTGCCGGGTGCCGCTGCCCTGGGCCGGTGACGCTCCGCCGTTCGGGTTCAGCCCCGACGGCGCGGCGGCCGCGCCCTGGCTGCCCCAGCCGGCCGACTGGAAGGACCGCACGGTCCGCGCCCAGACCGGCGACCCGCACTCGATGCTGGAGCTCTACCGGGCGGCCATCGCGATCCGCCGGTCCGAGGCCGCGCTCGGCGACGGCGGGCTCACCTGGCTGCCCGGCCCCGACCAGGTGCTCGCGTTCGCCCGCGATCCCGGCTTCACCTGCCTGGTCAACCTCTCCGCGGCCGCCGTGCCGCTGCCCGCGCACGAGCGGCTGCTGCTGGCCAGCGGACCGCTCGACGACGATCGGCTGCCGCCGGACACCGCGGTCTGGCTGCGGACCCGCTGACCGTCCCCGGCGTCGGCGGCCCGTCCCGGCCGCCGGCGCCGCCCGAACAGGAAGGAGGAGCGAACACCGCACCGCACGGGGGAGACCTGGCCATCCGACGAAAGGGAGCGCACCCCTCATGGCCGACCACACCACCCCGCACCACCCGCGCCGCCGCCGGCTCCGCGCGGGGCTGGCCGCCCTCGCCGGCGCCGCGCTGGCCGCCACCTCCGTCACCGTCGTGGCGCTCACCACCACCGCCACTCCGGCCCGGGCCGCCGGGCTGTCCCCGTTCGACATCGCCGGCCGCGGCGCCACCGTGCCCTTCGTCGAGCAGGAGGCGGAGCAGGCCGTCCATACCGGCACCCGGATCGGCCCCGACCGGCGCTACGGCACCCTCCCGTCCGAGGCGTCCGGCCGGGAGGCGGTCACCCTCGACGCCGTCGGCGAGTACGTCGAGTTCACCCTCACCGCGCCGGCCAACGCGGTCACCTTCCGGTACAGCCTGCCGGACAGCGCCACCGGCACCGGCCGGGACGCCAGCATCGACCTGCGCGCCGGCGGCGCCCTGGTCAAGTCGGTCCCGGTCACGTCCCGGTACGGCTGGTACTACGGCGGGTACCCGTTCAACAACAACCCCGGCGACACCAACCCGCACCACTTCTACGAGGAGACCCGGACCCTGTTCGGCACCACGTACCCGGCCGGCACGAAGATCCGCCTCCAGGTCTCCTCGACCGCGCAGTCGCCCACCTTCACCATCGACCTGGCCGACTTCGAGCTGGTCGGCGGGCAGATCGCCAAGCCGGCCGGCGTGCTGGACGTGGTCACCGACTTCGGCGCCGACCCCACCGGCGCCACCGACTCGACGGCGAGGTTCCAGGCGGCCGTGGACGCCGGCAAGGCCCAGGGGAAGAACGTCTGGATCCCCGCCGGCACCTTCACCCTCTGGGACCACGTGGTGGTCGACGGGGTGACCCTGCGCGGCGCCGGGCCCTGGTACTCGGTGCTCGGCGGCCGGCACCCCACCGACCGCAAGCGGGCCGCCGGCATCTACGGCAAGTACGTGCCCGGCGGCGGCTACAGCGGCGAGATCCGGCCGCACGAGGCCGGCGGGCCCAGCCGCAACGTCACCCTGCGGGACTTCGCCATCATCGGCGACATCCGCGAGCGGGTGGACGAGGACCAGGTCAACGCCCTGGGCGGGGCGATGTCGAACTCCGTGGTGGACAACCTCTGGTTGCAGCACACCAAGGTCGGCGCCTGGATGGACGGCCCCATGGACAACTTCACCATCCGCAACAGCCGGATCCTCGACCAGACCGCCGACGGGGTGAACTTCCACTGGGGCGTCACCAACTCCACGGTGACCAACACCTTCGTCCGCAACACGGGCGACGACGGCCTGGCCATGTGGGCGCAGAGCGTGCCGAACGTCAACAACGCCTTCACCTTCAACACCGTCGGCGTCACCATCCTGGCGAACAACCTGGTCACCTACGGCGGCCGGGACATCCGGATCACCGACAACGTCACCGCCGACTCGGTCACCAACGGCGGCGGCATCCACGTGGCCAACCGCTATCCCGGCGTGAACGGCCCGACCGCGGTCGCCGGCACCGTCACGGTCGCCCGCAACACCCTGATCCGCAACGGCAACTCCGACTACAACTGGCGCTTCGGCGTCGGCGCGCTCTGGTTCTCCGCGCTCAACGAGCCGATCCAGGGCGCCACCATCAACGTCACCGACACCGATATCCTGGACAGCTCCTACGCGGCGCTGCACTGGATCGAGGGGCAGACCAGCGGGATCAACCTGAACAACGTGCGGATCGACGGCGCGGGCACCTTCGCGCTCCAAGTGCAGGCCCCGAGTCAGGTCAGCTTCACCAACGTCCGGGCCACCGGCATCGCCCAGGCCAACCCGATGTACAACTGCGTCGGGAGCGGTTTCCAGATCACCCAGGGCGCCGGCAATTCCGGCTGGTACTCGGCGAACCCGTACTGCGGGCCGTGGCCCGAGCCGCAGTGGGGCAACGGCCCGTCCACCCCGCCCACCCCGACCCCGACCAGCCCGACGCCGAGCCCCACCCCGACCACCCCGCCGCCGTCCGGCGGCAACCTCGCGCTCGGCCGGCCGGCCACCGCGTCCAGCAGCACCCAGACGTACGCGGCGGCGAACGCGGTGGACGGCAACGCCGGCACCTACTGGGAGAGCGCCAACAACGCCTTCCCGCAGACGCTGACCGTGGACCTCGGGTCGGCGCGCACCGTCGACCGGGTGGTGGTCAAGCTGCCGGCGGGCTGGGAGCGGCGTACCCAGACGTTGTCCGTGCTGGGCTCCACCGACGGGTCCACCTGGACCACGCTGAAGGCGTCGGCCGGCTACACGTTCGACCCGGCCAGCGGCAACACCGTGTCGATCCCGCTGACGGCGGGGGAGCGGCGGCACCTGCGGCTCAGCGTCACCGGTAACACCGGCTGGCCGGCCGGCCAGGCCGCCGAGTTCGAGGTGTACGGCGGCACCACCACGCCGCCGCCGACCACCACCCCGCCCCCGACCACCACGCCCCCGCCGACCACCACCCCGCCGCCGAGCGGCAACCTGGCCGCCGGGCGGCCGGTCACCGAAACCAGCCACGCCGACGTGTACGGCGCGGCCAACACGGTCGACGGCAACGCCGGCACCTACTGGGAGAGCGCCAACAACGCCTTCCCGCAGTCGCTCACCGTCGACCTCGGCGCGACGTACCCGGTGTCCCGGGTCGTGCTGAAGCTGCCACCGTCGTCGGCCTGGCAGACCCGCACCCAGACGCTGTCGGTGCTCGGCTCCACCGACGGGTCGACCTGGACCACGGTGAAGGCGTCGGCCGGCTACACCTTCGACCCGGCCACCGGCAACACCGCCACCGTCACCTTCCCGTCCGCCGGCCGCCGGTACCTGCGGCTGACCTTCACCGGCAACACCGGCTGGCCCGCCGGCCAGCTCGGCGAGTTCGAGGTGTACGCCACCTGACCGCCCGGGGTCCCCGCGGCGCGGCGGGGACCCCGTCCAACCCCCCACCACACCACCTCTCCACGTCCCCGGAAGAAGGTGTCCCTCCACCATGTCCAGATTCCGAACCCGGCTGGTCGCGGTGCTCGCCGCGGTCGCGCTGGCCGTCACGGCCCCGCCCCCGTCCCCGGCCGCCGCGGCCGGCGGTCCCAACCTCGCGCTCGGCCGCACCGCCACCGCCAGCAGCGTCAACGGCCCGTACGCGGCCGGCAACCTCACCGACGGCAACGCCGGCAGCTACTGGGAGAGCGCCGGCAGCACGTTCCCCCAGTGGGCCCAGGTCGACCTCGGTTCCGCCCAGTCGGTCGACCAGGTCGTGCTGAAGCTCCCCGCCGGCTGGGAGTCCCGCACCGAGACCCTGTCGGTGCAGGGCAGCACCGACGGCAGCAGCTTCACCACCCTGCTCGCCTCGGCCGGGCGCACCTTCAGCCCGGCCAACGGCAACACGGTCACCTTGAGCTTCCCGGCCACCAGCGCCCGCCACGTCCGGGTCACCGTCACCGCCAACACCGGCTGGGCCGCCGCGCAGCTCGCCGAGCTGGAGGTGTACGGCGCGGCGAACTCGTCGGCCAACCTGGCCCTGGGCCGCACCATGGCGGAGAGCAGCCACTCCGACGTCTACGGCGCGGGCAACGCCAACGACGGCAACCCGGCCACCTACTGGGAGAGCGCCAACAACGCGTTCCCGCAGTGGATCCGGGTCGACCTCGGCGCCGCCGTGGCGGTGAACAAGGTGGTGCTCAAGCTCCCCACCGGCTGGCCCGCCCGTACCCAGACGCTGAGCGTTCAGGGCAGCACCGACGGATCCACCTTCACCACGCTCGTCGCCTCCGCCGGGTACGCGTTCGACCCCGCCGGCGGCAACACGGTCACCGTCACCGTCGGCACCACCACCACCCGGTACGTGCGGGTGCTGTTCACCGCCAACACCGGCTGGCCCGCCGGCCAGCTCGCCGAGCTGGAGGTCTACGGCCCGGCCAACGGCGACACCCAGCCGCCGAGCGCCCCCGGCAACCTTGCCCTCACCGAGCCCGCCGCCGACCAGGTCCGGCTCACCTGGACGGCGTCGACCGACAACGTCGGCGTCACCGGCTACGACATCTACGCCAACGGCACGCTGCGCACCAGCGTCGGGGCGTCGACCCTCACGTACACCGACACCCAGCCGGCCGGCGCCACCGTCTCCTACTACGTGCGGGCCCACGACGCGGCCGGCAACCAGTCGGCCGCCAGCAACACCGTCACCCGCACCGGCAACACCGGGGACACCACCGCGCCGACCGCGCCGGGGAACCTGGCGTACACCCAGCCGGCGAGCGGGCAGATCCGGCTGACCTGGACGGCGTCGACCGACAACGTCGGCGTCACCGGCTACGACGTCTACGCCAACAACGCGCTGCGCGGCAGCGTCGGCGGCACGACCCTGACGTACACCGACAGCCAGCCCGACAGTGCCACGGTCTCCTGGTACGTCCGGGCCCGCGACGCCGCCGGGAACGTCTCGGCGACCTCCAACACGGTCACCCGGACCGGCAGCACCCCGACCGGCAGCAACCTGGCCGTCGGCAAGCCGATCACCGCATCCTCGGTGGTGCACGTGTTCAACGCGGTCAACGCCAACGACGGCGACGTGACGACCTACTGGGAGGGCGCGCCGGGGGCGTACCCGAGCACGCTGACCGTCGCGCTGGGCGCCAACGCCAGCATCAGCGCGATCGTGGTCAAGCTGAACCCGGACCCGGTCTGGGGGCCGCGCACGCAGACCTTCCAGGTGCTCGGCCGGGAGCAGTCCGCCTCCGGCTTCACCAGCGTGGTCGGCTCGGCGACGTACTCGTTCAGCCCGACCAGCAGCAACACGGTGACCATCCCGGTGAGCGCCACCGCCGCGGACGTGCGGCTCCAGTTCACCGCCAACTCGGGCTCGTCCAACGGGCAGGTCGCCGAGTTCCAGGTGATCGGCACCCCGGCGCCGAACCCGGACCTCACCGTCACCGCCCTGTCCGCGGCGCCGTCCGCGCCGGTGGAGACCGACCCGGTCACCCTGTCCGCCACCGTCCGCAACGCCGGCACCGCGCCGGCCGCCGCCTCCGCGGTCACCTTCTACCTGGGTACGACCAAGGTCGGCACCGCGGCCGTCGGGGCGCTCGCGGCCGGGGCCTCGGCGAACGTCGCCGTCGACATCGGCGCGCGCAACGCCGGCGGCTACGAGATGACCGCCACGGTCGACGAGGCGAACACGGTCATCGAGCAGAACGAGTCGAACAACAGCCGCACCGGCTCGCTGACGGTCAGCGCGGTGCCCAGCTCCGACCTGGTCGCCGGGGCGGTGAGCTGGTCGCCCGGCACGCCGAGCGCCGGCGCCACGGTCAGCTTCTCGGTGTCGATCCGCAACCAGGGCACCGTGGCCTCGGCCGGCGGGGCGCACGGCATCACCCTCACCCTGCTCGGCGACACCGGCGCGGTGGTGCGCACCCTCACCGGCTCGTACAGCGGCACCCTGGCGGCCGGGGCGACCAGCCCGCCGGTCAACCTGGGCAGCTGGACGGCGGCGAACGGAAAGTACACGGTGCGGGTGGCGCTCGCCGCCGACGCCAACGAACTGCCGGTCAAGCAGCAGAACAACACCAGCGACCGGCCGCTCTTCGTCGGGCGGGGCGCGAACGTCCCGTACGACACGTACGAGGCCGAGGACGGCCGGGTCGGCGGCGGCGCGCAGGTGATCGGGCCGAACCGGACCATCGGCGACCTGGCCGGCGAGGCGTCCGGCCGCCGGGCGGTCACCCTGAACACCACCGGCGCGTACGTCGAGTGGACCACCCGGGCGGCCACCAACACCCTGGTCACCCGCTTCTCCATCCCGGACGCCCCGGGCGGCGGCGGGATCGACTCGACGTTGAACATCTACGTCAACGGGGTGCTGCACAAGCCGATCAACCTGACCTCGAAGCACATCTGGCTCTACGGGGCCGAGGCGGGCCCGAGCGACTCGCCGGGCGCCGGCGCGCCCCGCCACCTGTACGACGAGGCCAACGTGATGCTGAACTCGACCGTCCCGGCGGGCGCCACGATCCGGCTCCAGAAGGACCCGGCCAACAGCACCACCTACGCGATCGACTTCGTCAACACCGAGCTGGTGTCGCCGCGGGCCAACCCGGACCCGGCCCGTTACCAGGTGCCGAACGGCTTCAGCCACGCCGACGTCCAGAACGCGCTGGACGCCGTCCGGATGGACGCCACCGGCAACCTGGTCGGCGTCTACCTGCCGCCGGGCACCTACGACACGGCGCAGAAGTTCCAGGTGTACGGCAAGCCGGTAAAGGTGGTCGGCGCGGGCATGTGGTACACCCGCTTCCAGACGCCCACCAACCAGCAGAACACCGACGCCGGTTTCCGGGTGGAGTCCTCGGCGAGCGGGTCGACCTTCGCCCACCTGGCGTTCTTCGGCAACTACACCAACCGGATCGACGGTCCGGGCAAGGTGTGGGGCGAACTGAAGGACGTCGACAACATGACGCTGGACAGCGTCTGGGTCGAGCACACCGTCTGCGCGTACTGGGGGGTGAGCGTCAGCGGGCTGACCATCCGGGACAGCCGGTTCCGGGACACCTTCGCCGACGCGGTGAACATGACCAACGGCAGTACGGGCAACCTGGTCACCAACTCGGAGGGCCGCTCCAACGGCGACGACGCCTTCGCGCTGTTCTCCGCGATCGACCAGGGCGGCTCGGGCGGCAACCACGGCAACGTGTTCGAGAACCTGACCGCCACGCTCACCTGGCGGGCGGCCGGGGTGGCCGTGTACGGCGGTTACGACAACATCTTCCGCAACCTCTACATCGCCGACATGCTGACGTACTCGGGCATCACCATCAGCTCGCTGGACTTCGGCTACCCGTTCGTCGGGTTCGGCGCCAGCCCGCCCACCCAGTTCCAGAACGTCTCGCTGATCCGGGCCGGCGGGCACTTCTGGGGTGCGCAGACGTTCCCCGCGATGTGGCTCTTCTCCGCCTCCAAGGAGTTCCGCGGCATCCGGGTGTCCGACGTGGACATCGTCGACCCGACGTACTCCGGGATCATGTTCCAGACCAAGTACAACGGCAGCCAACCGGAGAACCCGGTCACCGACACGGTCCTGACCAACGTGTCGATCTCCGGGGCGAGGCGCAGCGGTGACGCCTTCGACGCCAAGTCGGGCTTCGGCATCTGGGTCAACGAGATGCCCGAGCCGGGGCAGGGTCCGGCGGTCGGCTCCGCCACCTTCACCAACCTCCGGCTGACCGACAACTACCAGGACATCAAGAACACGACCAGCACGTTCACCA
Organism: Micromonospora sp. MH33; assembly: GCF_003013775.1. Taxonomy (NCBI): domain Bacteria; kingdom Bacillati; phylum Actinomycetota; class Actinomycetes; order Micromonosporales; family Micromonosporaceae; genus Micromonospora; species Micromonospora sp. MH33. Next base: position 568 of record NZ_MUYZ01000057.1, on the reverse strand, counting down.
TCAACCGCAACTGACCCTCAAGTCAGCGGGCCGCCGGGAGGATCCTCCGCCCGGCGGCCCGTCGCCGACCCGACGCGCCGGTCACAGCCCGGCGCAGGCGGCCCCGTCCACCGTGCAGCCCTCCGGCTCCGTGGCCGTCACGTCGGGATCCCGCACGTCGAACCGGATGGTGGCCGACCCGCCCGCCGGCACGGCCGCGCCGGTGAAGGTGACCACCGCCCCGTCCTGCTTCGCCTCGGCCCCGTTGACGGTGCCGACGGTGGCGCCGTCGCCCAGCGTGACGGTCACCGTCCAGCCCGACCGCGCCGCCGGACCGGGATTGCTCAGCACCACCTGGCCCCGGTAGCCGAAGACCCGGTCGGAGACGGTCTCGTAGCTCCCGGTCAGCGGAGCGGCCGGCGACGGGCTGGGGCTCGGCGTACGGGTGGGGGAGGCGGACGGGGTCGGGTCCGGCGCGACGCTGCGGCGCGTGGCGGACGGCGTGGCCCGCGACGGCGTCGCCTTCGGCGGACCGCTGCTCGCCGACGGCACCACCAGCGGCGTCGACGTCGGCGGGGCGGCCGGTGCC
>NZ_MUYZ01000569.1:0-2006 GCF_003013775.1 Micromonospora sp. MH33 | reverse complement strand
GCCCGCGCCGAGCACGGGCAACCCGGTGCGGCCGGCGACCAGCGCGACCAGGTCGGGCAGCGGGCGTAGCGGCGGCGGGGCGTCCGGGGTGAAGGTGCCCAGATGCCCGCCGGCGGCGCCGCTCTGCGCGACCAGCCCGTCCACCCCGAGGTCGGCCGCGGCCGCCGCCTCGGCCGGGTCGGTCACGGTGACCAGCACCCGGCTGCCGGCCCGGCGCAGGTCCCGGACCACCGGCTCCGGAGGCAGGCCGAACGTGAAGCTGACCACCGGCACCGGGTCGGCGAGCAGCAGGTCGAGCTTCGCCGCCCAGTGGTCGTCGTCCTCGGTGCGCGCGGCGGCCGCCAGGTCCAGGCCGTAGGGCGTGCCCTCGGCGGCGATCCGGGTCGCGTAGCGGCGGAACTCCGCCTCCGCCACCGGCACCGGGGTGGGCACGAAGACGTTCACCCCGAACGGCCGGCCACCGGCCCGCAGGTCGGCGATCTCCGCCGCCACCGCCTCCGGTGTCTTGTAGCCGGCGGCCAGGAACGCGAACGCCCCGGCCACGCCCACCGCCGCCGCCAGCCCGGTGGTGGTCGGCCCACCGCCCATCGGCGCCGCGACGACCGGCACGTCCACCCCGAGCAGCTCCCGTGTCCCGTCCACGGCTCCAGTCTGCCCGCCCAGCGCCGGTCGTCTCCTCCCGGCCCGCACCTCCACCCGGCGGGTTCCACCGAGCCGGGCCGCCGAGCCCGCGTCGCGAGCCCCGTTCCGGGCCGCGTCGCCGCGGCGGTCCGTCAGGACGGCAGCCGTTCGCGCAGCCAGGTCGGCTCCGGGTTCACCACCGCCTCGTCGCGCAGCACCACGGTCGGGACCGTCTCGTCGCCGCCGGTGACCGCCCGGACCGCCGCCGCCCCGTCGGGGTCGCGCCAGATGTTCACCCAGTACGCCCGGCGGGCGCGGCGACCAAGGCGGAGTCGCAGCCGCAGGCAGTAGCGGCAGCCGGGCCGCCAGTAGACCACCGGCCGGCCGTCGCGGGCACTGCGCTCCCGCGCCTCGGCGGCGGGCAGCGACCTCGGGAACGCGAGCGGCGAGAAGAGCACCGCCAGCACCGCGAAGACCAGGAACTCGGCCACGGCCACCACCGGGGTGTCCCCGCCGGCCGCGGCGAGCACCCCGCACACCAGCATGAGGCCGGCCATCCACCAACTGCGCAGCACGTCGCGGGATGCTACCCGCCGCCGTCAGGCGGTCGCGTCGGCCAGCAGTTCGAGCAGGTGGCGGTACGGCTGCCCGGTGGCCCGGGCCATGCCGATCTCGCAGGTGCGGTTCACCGAGGCGTACCCGTCGAAGGAGCGGGCGGTGACGGCGGCGGCCTCGGCGCGGGTGGCCGAGGCGGTCAGCTCGGGATGCAGCAGCCCCCGGTCGCCCGCGAAGCCGCAGCACTGCCAGCCCTCCGGCACCACCACCTCGTCGGCGACGGCGCGGGCCACGGTGAGCAGGGCGTCGTCCAGCCCGAGCCGGGTGGACGAGCAGGTCGGGTGCAGCGCGAGGGAGCCGAGCCGGCGGCGCACGGTGAGCCGGGGCAGCAGTTCGGCGGCCGCGTACCCGACGGCGTCGACCACCCGCAGGTCGCCGGCCCCGGCGAGCAGCTTCGCGAAGCCCTCGGTGCAGGAGGCGGCGTCACTGACCACCGGCAGCGCGCCGTCGCGGCTGGCCGCCCGCAGCGCCGGCGGCACCCGGTCGCGCACCGCCTCGTAGCCGGCCGTGAGGCCCTTGGAGGACCAGGGCGTGCCGCAGCACATGCTGCCGATCCCCTCGGGCACGAGCAGGCGTACGCCGGCCCGGTCGGCGAGGGTGAGCAGGGCGGCGGCCACGCCGGAGCCGCCCTCGGCCGGCGCGAACAGGGTGCCGAGGCAGGACGGGACGAAGACGGCGTCCGGCTCGTCGACCGGGCGTGGCCGGCGCGGCCGGCCGCCCCGGGGCAGGTCGCGCCGCCACTGCGGGACCCGGTCGGCGCCGAGGACCGC
>NZ_MUYZ01000568.1:0-2030 GCF_003013775.1 Micromonospora sp. MH33 | reverse complement strand
GACAAGGGCGAGGAGCCGGTGAGCGCCATCGGCGCGGCGCTGCACCGGCACGACCTGCGGGCCGGCCGGGTGACCGCCGTGGGCGGCTTCCAGGAGGCCGAGGTCGGCTGGTTCGACCGGGAGCGGCGCGACTACCGGCGCATACCGGTGCGGGAGCAGGTGGAGGTGCTGTCCCTGGTGGGTGACGTCGCCGCCCGCGACGGCGAGCCGGTGCTGCACGTGCACGCGGTGCTCGGCCGCGCCGACGGCAGCACGGTCGGCGGGCACCTGCTGTCGGCCCGGGTGTGGCCCACGCTCGAGGTGATCGTCACGGAGGTGGCCCCCGAGCTGGCCAAACAGGTCGACCCGGAGACCGGGCTGGCGCTCATCGCCGGTCCCGGCCGGTAGCCGCCCGGTCAATGGCAGGGGTCGACCTGGCCCAGCGTCACCGCGGTCTCCAGCATCAGCGCGTGCACGAACCCCTGCGGCAGGTTGCCGCGCAACTGCCGCTGACGGACGTCGTACTCCTCGGTGTAAAGGCCCGGCGGACCGCACGCGGCGCGGTTGCGCTCGAACCACCGGTTGGCCCCCACCGTGTCACCGGCGTGCCAGGCGGCCAGGGCGGCGGCGAACCCGCAGAGCAGGAACGCGCCCTCGGCGTCACCGAGCGGCCGCCGGTCCGGCCGGAACCGGTACAGGTAACCGTCCTCGGCCAGGTCGGCCAGCACCGCGCGGCGGGTCCGGTCGGTGCGGGGATCGTCCGGGGGCAGAGCGCCGCGGATGCCGGGCAGCAGCAACGCCGCATCGACCCGGTCGTCGTCGTACGCCCGCCCCCAGTGCCCGTCCGCGGCGAGACCGTGCGCGGCGGCGTCGGCGAGGATCCGGTCGGCCAACGCCGACCAGCGGGCGGCCAGCCTCGGTGCGGCGACCCGGGCGGCGGCCCGCAGCCCCGCCACGCAGGTCAGCCTCGAATGGGTCCACCGCCGGGGCGGTAGCTCCCAGATGCCGGAGTCCGGCTGCGACCAGCGGCCGCCGATGGCGGCGGCCGCCACCTCCATCGCGTGGTAGCCGTCGCTGTCCAGCCGATCGTGCCGCTGCGCCGCGGACAGCAGCATCAGCACCTCCCCGAAGGCGTCAAGCTGCAACTGGCCGCGCACCCAGTTGCCCGTCCGCGCGTGCGCACCCGGATAGCCGGGCAGCTCCTCCAGGCGCTGCTCGTGCGGGACCGGACGGCCGTCGACCGTGTACGCCGGGGCGAGCCGGTCCCCGTCGGCCAGCACCCGCTCGCTGAGGAATGCGACCGCGTCGTCGAGCAGGTCGTAGCGCCCCACCAGCGCCGAGGCCTGCCCGGCGAAGGACTGGTCGCGGATCCAGGCGTACCGGTAGTCGTAGTTCCGTCCCGCCATCGCCCGCTCCGGCAGGGCCGTGGTGGCGGCGGCGACCATGCCGCCGCCCGGGCGGGTCATCCCGCGCAGCACCGCGTAGGCGAGGACCGCGTCGCGCCGGGCCGGTCCGGCCAGCGACGGAACGACCGAAGCCCAGTGGTGCTGAGTGGTTCGCCACAGCTCGCCGGCCTGCTCACACGGCTGCACGAGCGGGGCGCCGGCGAGTTCCAGCACCAGGTCGTGCCGGCCGCCGGCCGGGACCGTCAGCTCGCCGGCGAGGAACCCCCGCCGGTCCCGGCGAAGCCGTGTGCCGCCGTGGAACCGCAGGTGCAGCCCGCCGGTGCGGGCCAGCCACCGGTCGCCGTCGCGGCTGACGTCGCGCACCGGTTCCCGGCCGAAGTCCGCCCGCGGGTCCAGCACCACCCGGACCCGGGCCGGTCGGTCCAGGGCGCGGATCTGGCGCAGCAGCACCAGCCGGTCCGCCTCGCCGGGAAAGACCAGGGCCTCGCGGGACTCGATGATGCCGTCCCCGGTGACCCACCTGCTGTGCCAGATCAGTGACCCGGGCTCGTAGTGCCCGCCCCACACGAACCGGCCGGCCGCCGGGGTGACCAGAAACCGGCCGGCCCCGCCGAGCAGCGCACTGAACACCGCCGCATCGGACCA
>NZ_MUYZ01000567.1:0-1879 GCF_003013775.1 Micromonospora sp. MH33 | reverse complement strand
CGCGAACCGACACGACTCACCACTGCTGGCACCCACCCTCGACCACCTCGACGACCTCGGCCCACTACCGCAGGCCATCACGGTGCACCTCGACGCCGGCTACGACTCCGCCACCACACGCACACTGCTGACGGAACGCGGCCTGACCGGCGAGATCGCCCACAAAGGCGACAAGACGCCCATCCAGGCGGGCAGGCGCTGGCACGTCGAACGAACAGCTGGCACAACGCGTTCAACCGGCTACAACGCTGCTACGACCGAACCGAGAAGGTCATCGACGCGTACTTCGACCTCGCCGACGCGATCATCACCGTCCGTAGCCTCATCCGACGCGCATGGACCCTCTACCGGTGGGACAACCAACCGCCCCAACCGCCGCCGATGACCACCACCACCATTCCGCGCGACCCCTTACTCGAACACTCCCACTCTTGGTCATGCGATCTCGCGAACTTGGTCCCAGGACGGGGTACGGCGGAGCTGGTCGAGGAAGGCAGTCAGGCGCGCGAGGTCGGCGGCCTCGCCGCTCTCTTCCACGAAGACGTCGTCCGACCGGTAGCCTCCTCGTCTCGCGCGCCACCAGCCGGCGACACTGCGACAGGTGGGTACACCACGTACCGTGCCGTCGCGGGTGTATCGGAACACACCGAGGTCATCGCGGTCATGGCGGAACAGAGGTTGCAGATGGTCGTCGCGGTCGGCGACGACGAGCCGCAGTCGGGGTCTGGCATCGCTGGGCAGCGTGTCGATGGCTGCACGCACCTCTGGCCACGGCACGTCCAGAAGGGGCCGCTCGGCACAGCCAAGGACCATCGAGCACCAGTCCGCGTCAATCGGCAGGGCGCGTACAACTGGCGCACAATCGCGACAGCCGACCGGCCGAACCCAGATGCCGGCCGCTATCACCTCCGCTTTCCAAGTATCGGTGAACTGGACGGAGGCCAGCCCGTCTGCCGGCCCATCGATTGGGTGGCACCAGTCCACCGCGCTTGGAGCGCGCAAAAACCCGCGGTACTGGATCTCGCGGACGAACGGCCGCCAGGTCGGAGTGCCGTTGGCGTCAACGGCCAGCAGTTGTGGGCCGTGTCGCTTCGTGAGCAGCGGCAGGCCGGTGCGCAGCCGGGCAAACTCGGGCAGTGCAGCGCGAGTAACAGTGGCCAGCGACACGCCCGCGACGGGTTCGGGACCGAATGGGGTGACGACGACACGGTTGCATGCATCGGCCGGCAGGGACGTGAGGATCACGCGGAGCGCGTCGTTAGGGACGCCCGGCGTACCGGGGGCACCAACGAGCAGCGTCACCTTGTGCTGTTCCGGCAGTACCGCGTTTGCTAGGTCCGCGTGCGAAGTCCCGCCATCGCCGCTGCGGACCCAAAAGCCGGCCGGAATGGTGGTGACGGTGGCCGGCAGCCCTGCGAACACGACCATCGTGCGCAGAGCGGCTGCCCATGCTGGCTCCGGGCTGCCGACATCACCGCGCTCTGCGGTACCTTCAGGCCGCACGATCTCCCAGGTACCAAGCCCGGAGCCGTGGGCGCCCGTGCTGGATTCGTCCGCCGAGCCGTGAGCGGTCAGCCGGCCCCATCGTGTCACCCGCATAACTCACCTCCCTTGCCTTAAGAAACGAAGCCGATGAGCATGAGGTTCACGAACTGTTGAACGGCGCTCAGGATGAGTACGACTGGGTAGGCCGGCGGCGTTGACCGTGAGGATGATTTGAAGGGCGGCCCGGGCGGGTTGTCCTTGTTCGTTTCCGGCGGCAGCGTGAGTACGTCGTGGTAGGCGACGGCCCTCCCGTGGTCTCGTGGCGGAGCTGCCGTGATGCTCGGCGGTAGTGGGCCGAGGTGGTCGAGGGTGGGTGCCAGCAGTGGTGAGTCGT
>NZ_MUYZ01000566.1:0-2044 GCF_003013775.1 Micromonospora sp. MH33 | reverse complement strand
GGGGCCGCCCCGCCGCCGGCGGCGGCCCGCCCGGGCCCGCGGGCGTTCCCGGCGGGCGGCGAACTCCAGCCGGTCGGCGCCGGACGGGCCGGCGAAGCCGAGCGGTGGAGGCCGTTCGATGCTGCTCGGTAGGCTCCGGATCCGGGGCCGGCTCGCCCTGCTGGTGATCATCCCGCTGCTCAGCATGGTCGGGCTGGCCGTGCCGGTGGTCCTCGACCGGGTCGCCGCCGCCCAGCGGGCCGCCGACACCGCCGACACCGTCCGGGTGGCCAGCCGGATCGGCAGCCTGGTGCAGGACCTCCAGCAGGAACGGCTGCTCTCGGTGGGGTCGCGGCTCGGCCGGGTGACCCGCACCGAGCTGATCCAGAAGTCCGCCACGGTGGACGACCGGGTCGCCGACCTGCGCGCCGAGTCACTGCCGGCGCCGGTCCGGGCGGCCCTCGACGGGGTACACACGCTGGCCGACCTGCGTACCGCCGTGCTGGCCGGGAAGGCCACCCCGGACGAGATCATGACCGCGTTCCGCGCCGTCGACATGGCGCTGATCGAGGCGCTGCGGCTGCCGTTCCAGGTGGACACCGGCACCTCGGCCGGGCGGCAGGTGCTGGCGCTGGACGCGCTGCTCCGTGCCGACGAGGGGCTGAGTGCCTGCGCCACGCTGATCGTGCTGGTCAAGGCGACCGGCGACCCGAAGGTGGCCGGCTCGTACATCGCCTGCATGGCCGCGCTCCAGGTGGACAACCAGCGGTTCCGCCAACTGATCACACCGGAGCAGTACCGGCTGGCCATGCTGGACGACGCCGCCGTGGCCGCCCGGACCAGCCCCACCTTCCTGGTCGACAGCGTCAAGGACCCGGTCGCGGCGATCGCGGCGGTGCCGCTGGACGCGCTCTTCCCCTCGGTCCGCTCGATGATCACCCTCGGCCAGTTCGTGGAGAAGAAGATCGTCGCCGACGTCATCGCCGAGACCCGGAACGAGCAGCGGGACGCGCTCGCCGCCGCCTGGCTGGTCGGCGGGGCGGCCGCCCTCGTCCTGCTGAGCGTGGTGCTGCTCAGCATGGCGGTGGCCCGGACCGTGGCGCGGCCGCTGACCCGGCTCACCCGCTCGGCGGACCGGGTCGCCCGGGTCGCCGAGGCCGAGCTGACCCGGGTGGTCGACGACGAGGTGGAGACCGTTCCGCCGGTACGCCTCGACCCGGTGGACGTGGGGGCGGAGCGGCGGGACGAGATCGGCGACCTGGCCCGGGCGTTCGAGCGGGTGCAGCACACCGCCGCCCGGCTGGTCGAACGGCAGGTGGCCGGCCGGCGCAACGTGGCGCAGATGCTCGGCCACGTCGGCCGGCGTACGCAGAACCTGGTCGGCCGGCAGATCGCCCTGATCGACCGGCTGGAACGGCAGGAGACCGACCCGGGGCGGCTGGAGCACCTGTACCGCCTCGACCACATCTCCAGCCGGCTGCGCCGAAACGCCGGCAGCCTGGTGGTGCTCTCCGGTGCCACCGGCTCGGACGGGCACGTCGCGCCGGCCCCGCTGGCCGACCTGGTCCGGCTCGCGCTCGGCGAGATCGAGGACTACACCCGGGTGGACGTGCAGGTCCCGCCCGGGGTCTCGGCGGCGCCCGCCACCGCCGGCGACCTGGTGCTCGCGCTCGCCGAGCTGATGGAGAACGCGACCGCCTTCTCCCCGCCGCACACCCGGGTGCTGGTGGCCGCCGAGCAGACCGACGCCGGCGCCCGGCTCACCGTGGTGGACCGCGGCATCGGCATGACCGAGGAGCGCCTCGCCGAGGAGAACGCCCGGCTCACCCGCCGGGAGCGGCTCGACCTGGCCCCGACCGAGGTGCTCGGGCTCTTCGTGGTGGGCCGGTTGGCCCGCCGGCACGGCTGGACGGTCCGGCTGGCCGCGACGGCCGGCGGCGGGGTGACCGCCCACCTGGACGTCCCGGCCGCCCTGCTGGTGGTCCGCCGTCCCGAGCGGGCCGGCGCCACCGTGGCGCGGGCCACCGTGCCGCCCCGGGAGCGGCGGGCCCTACCGGAACCCGCC
>NZ_MUYZ01000565.1:0-2063 GCF_003013775.1 Micromonospora sp. MH33 | reverse complement strand
CCGAAGTTGCCGGCCAGTCCGCAGCAGCCGGAGTCCAGGACCTGCGCGTCGACGCCGGCCGCGGACAGGACGGCCAGATCGGGCGCGGTGCCGAGAATCGCGTGCTGGTGGCAGTGGGTCTGGATCAGGGCGTGTGCCGCGATCCGGGGCGGCTGCCAGCCCGGGCTGTGGTCGTGCAGCAGCTCCGCGAGGGTGACCGTCTGCTCTCGCAACCGGGTGACGTCGTCGTCGGCCGGGAACAGCTCGTACGCGTCGCTGCGGAACACCGCCGTGCAGCTGGGCTCCAGCCCAACGATCCGGGTGCCGGCCCGCAGGTACGGACGCAGCACATCTACCGTACGGCGCAGCACCCACTTCGCGACGTCCAGCTGCCCGGTGGAGATCCAAGTCAGTCCGCAGCACACCGGTCGGTCCGGCACCCGTACCCGCCAGCCGGCCGCCTCCAGCACCTCCACCGCCGCACGGGCGATGCCCGGGTGAAAGTGGTTGGTGAAGGTATCCGGCCAGAGAACGACGTCCCCCCGGAAGCCCTCGCCGGTCGGGGCGCGGCGGGCGAACCAGTGCTGGAACGACTCCGGCGCGAAGACCGGGATGTCGCGTCGCTGGTCGATCCCGCCGGCGGCCTTGGCCAGGCGGCTGAGCCCGGGCGCGTGCGCGAGGGCGTTGACCGTACGCGGCAGGCGCGCCGCGGCGGTGGCCACCAGCGGCAGCCAACCCATCGAGTAGTGCTGGCGGGGACGCAGCCGGCCGGCGTAGTGGTGGGACAGGAACTCGGCCTTGTAGGTGGCCATGTCCACGTTCACCGGGCAGTCCGCCTTGCAGCCCTTGCACGCCAGGCACAGGTCGAGCGCGTCCCGCACCGCCTCGGAACGCCAGCCGTCGCCGATCGTGCCGCCCCTGGCGGTCCCGTCGAGCATCTCGAACAACAGGCGGGACCGGCCGCGGGTGGAGTGCTCCTCCTCCCGCGTGACCATGTAGGAGGGGCACATGACACCGCCGGAGTGGCGGCGGCACTTGCCGACGCCCACGCAGCGCAGCACCGCCTCGCCGAAGCTGCCGCCGTCGTCGGGGTAGGCGAAGACCGTCTCCACGGCGCCGTGGTCGTAGTTCACGCCCAGCCGTAGGTGGCTGTCCAGCGGATAGGGCGGCATGACCTTACCGGGGTTCATCCGATCGTCCGGGTCGAAGATGGCCTTGAACTGCCCGAAAGCCTTCATCAGCCGGTCGCCGAACATCTTCGGCAGCAGTTCGCCGCGGGCCTGCCCGTCGCCGTGCTCGCCGGAGAACGAGCCGCCGTAGGAGGCGACCAGGTCGGCGGCCCGCTCAATGAAGGCCCGGAAGTCGCGGACGCCGTCGGCGGTGCGCAGCCGGAACGGGATACGGGTGTGCACGCAGCCCTGGCCGAAGTGCCCGTACAGGGAGGCCTCTTCGTAGCCGTGCTCCCGGTAGAGCCGCTCGAGGTCCCGCAGGTAATCGCCGAGCCGGTCGGGAGCGACCGCGGAGTCCTCCCAGCCCGGCCAGGTGTTCTCCGAATCGGGCACGTGGGCGGTGGCGCCCAGCGCCGACTCGCGGACCGCCCACATCCGCTTCTCGTCGGCCGGATCGGCGAACTCGTGCACCGTCGGTCCGCCGTCCCGGCGGACCGCGGCGATCAACCGGTCGGCCGCCGCGCGGGCCTGCTCGGGCGTGTCGGCGCCGAGCTGGACCATCAGCCAGGCGCCGCCGTCGGGCAGCTCGTGCAGGGCGCGCGGATGCAGACTCTTGCGCCGCTCGAAGCTGACCAGCTTGTCGTCGATGCCCTCCAGCGCGATCGGCCTGTGCTCCAGGACGCGGGGCACGTCGTCTCCGGCTGCGGCGATGTCCGGGTAACTGAGGAACACCATCGCGTCGGCCTTGACGATCGGGACCAGCTTCAGCCGGGCCCGCAGGATGGTGACCAGGGTGCCCTCGGAGCCGACCAGGGCCTGGGCGACGTGGAAGTTCTTCTCCGGCAAGAGGCTGTCGAGGTTGTAGCCGGAGACCCGGCGCGGGATGTCCGGGTACCGGGTGCGGATGTCCGCCAG
>NZ_MUYZ01000564.1:0-2087 GCF_003013775.1 Micromonospora sp. MH33 | reverse complement strand
GCCCACCCCGCCGCCCGCGGCGGCCGAGGACGCCCCGCCGCCCGGCGACGTCCACCTGCACATCGACCGGGTCGTGGTCACCCGCGCGCCCACCCCGCCGCCGCCCGCACCGGCGCCCCCGGCCCGGTCCACCGTGGACCACGCCGCGTACCTCGCCCGCCGCCGGGAGGGCCGATGAGTAACAGCCTCGCCATCGCCGCGGTCACCTCGACCCTGCGGTACGTCCTCGAACGGGCCCTCGACGCCACCCACCCCGGGCCCGTCGGCGGCGCCACCGTCACCACGCTGCGCCCCAACCAGCTCTCCGACACCGCGCTGGTCTCCACGCCCGGCATCAACATCTACCTGTACGACGTGCGCCCCAACCACGCGTGGAACCTCAGCGACCTGCCCACCCGGGGCCGCGACGGCGGGTTCACCCGCCGGCCGGTCGCCGCGCTCGACCTGTACTACCTGCTCACCTGCTACGGGGAGGCCGAGTCCCTCGACGCGCAGCGGCTGCTCGGCCGGGCCGTACTCGCCCTCGCGGTCACCCCGACGCTGACCCGGGACGTCGTCACCGCCGCGATCGACCTGTACGCCGACGACGTGCCGACCGCCTTCCTCGCCGAGTCCGACCTGGCCGACCAGGTGGAGCGGGTCAAGGTCGCCCCGTACACGCTGTCGGTGGAGGAGATGTCCAAGCTGTGGGCCACCTTCGCCACCCCGCACCAGCTCTCCCAGACGTACGTGGCGACGGCCGCGCTGGTCGAGGCGGACGTCACCCCGCGCCGGGCGCTGCCGGTGCGGCAGCGGACCGTCACCGTCCTCGCCGACGGCCCCACCGTGCTGACCGCCCTGGTCACCGACCCGCCCGGCGGGACCGCCGCCACCGGCGACCGGGTCGAGCTGCGCGGCGCCGGGCTGCGCGGCCGGCCCGGGCAGACCACCCTGATCCACATCGGACCGGCCACCCTCACCCCCGGGCCGGGCGGCACCGACACCACGCTGGCGGTCACCCTCGACGCCGCCGTGCCGGCCGGGCTGCACGGCGTACGGGTCGCGCACATCACGCCGGCCGCCGGCGGCGCGCCCGCCCGGGTCACCGGCGGCTCCAACGCGCTGCCGCTGCTGGTCCGCCCCACCGCGTCGGTGGTGGACGGCCCGCCCCACATCGTGCTCGGGGTCGACCCGCCGCTGATGCCCCGGCAGCGGGCCACCGTCCTGCTCAGCCGGCTCACCCCCGGCCCGCCCGGCGAGCCGGACGCGCTGAGCATCCGGCTCGCACCGCTCGCCCCGGACGCCGCCCCGCAGGACCGGCTCGCCCTCGCCGCCGGCGACGTGCCCAGCGGCGACTGGCTGGTACGGGTGCAGGTCGACGGCGTGGACAGCCTGCCCGACCTGGTCGGAGAGGTTTACGGCGCGCCCGCCCTGACCGTGCCGTGACCGCCGCCGGCCGCCGGGCCCGCCCGGCCGACCCGCCCGGCCTTTCCTGGGACGAGGCGAACCGGCTGGCGCTCGTCGCCGAGCTGGACGTGCTGCGGGTGCGGCTCGTCGCATACCCGGGGGAACCCGACCGGGCGGAACTCGCTGCGGCGGAGGGGCGGTTGGCGTCGGCCCGCGCGCTGCTCGACCGGCCCACGGCGCTCGACGGGCTCGCCGCCGCGCTGCGGCTCACCGGCTTCGAACGGGCGGTGCTGCTGCTGGCCACCGGCCCGGAGCTGGCGGGCGAGGTGGCCGACGAACTCACCGCCGCACACGGGCAGCCCCGCCCCACCTTCGGTCTCGCCCTGGCCGCGCTGCCCGGCGCGCACTGGAGCGCGCTCACCCCCGACGCGCCGCTGCGCCGCTGGGACCTGGTCCGCCTGCTCGACCCGGACACCCCCACCGGCAGCCCGCTGGTCACCGAGGAACGGGTGCTGCACCACCTCATGGGCGTTCGCTACCTGGAACCCGACCTCGCGGCCGTGGCCCGGCCCGTACCGCCGCCCGCCGCGCTGCCGCCCGCGTTCGCCGCCGTCGCCGCCACCATCCGCACCGTCTGGGAGCACGGCCGCCCCGCCGTGCTCCAGGGGCCGCAGCCGGCCAACCTGCCGGTCGTCGCGGCC
>NZ_MUYZ01000563.1:0-2097 GCF_003013775.1 Micromonospora sp. MH33 | reverse complement strand
CGGCGGCGCCGCGGCCCCCGGCCCGGCCCGCCCCTCCCGGCTCGACCCGGCCATCGCGGCCCGGCTGCGCCGCACCCCCGACGGCCTGGTGGCCGCCGTGGTCCGCGCGCACGACTCGGGCGAGGTCCTGATGGTCGCCTGGATGGACGACGAGGCGCTGCACCGCACCCTGACCACCGGCCGGGCCACCTACTGGTCGCGCAGCCGCCAGGAGTACTGGGTCAAGGGCGCGACCTCCGGCCACCACCAGTACGTCCGCTCGGTCGCCCTGGACTGCGACGGCGACGCGCTGCTGGTCAGCGTCGACCAGGTCGGCGCGGCCTGCCACACCGGGCAGCGCACCTGCTTCTTCACCGAGCTGCCGGTCAGCTCCCCGGAGGCGACCTCATGACCGACGGCACGGTCAGCCCGGACCAGGGCACCTTCGCCGACCTGGCGGCCCGCTGGCGGGTCGTGCCGGTCACCCGCCGGCTGCTCGCCGACGCGGAGACCCCGGTGGGCGTCTACCGCAAGCTCGCCGGGGGCCCCGGCACGTTCCTGCTGGAATCCGCCGAGCAGGGCGTCGGCTCGGCCGGGATGGCCTGGTCGCGCTACTCCTTCATCGGGGTGCGCAGCAGCGCCACGCTGACCGAGCGGGACGGCACGGCCGTCTGGGCCGGCGAGCCGCCCGCCGGGGTGCCGACCGCCGGCGACCCGGTGACCGCGCTCCGGGAGACCGTCGCCGCGCTGGCCGGCCCGGCCTGGGACCCGGCCAGCGGCATGCCGCCCCTCACCGGCGGCATGGTCGGCTACCTCGGGTACGACCTGGTCCGCCGCTTCGAGCGGCTGCCCGAACTGACCGAGGACGAGCTCGACGTGCCCGAGCTGGGCATGATGCTCGCCACCGACCTGGTGGTGCTCGACCACTACGACGGTTCGGCGATCCTGATCGCCAACGCGGTGCTGCCCCCGCTCGACGCGCCCGACCGGGAGTCGCTGGTCGCGGCCGCGTACCACCACGCGGTGGGGCGGCTGGACGCGATGACCACCGCGCTGTCCCGACCGATTCCGCCCATGATCTCGACGGTCGCGCGGCCCGGCGTGGGCGAGGTGCTCAGCCGGACGCCGGAGGGCGGCTACCCGAAGGCGGTGGAGGCGGCCAAGGAGGCGATCCGGGCCGGCGAGTGCTTCCAGATCGTGCTCAGCCAGCGCTTCGAGCGCCCCACGCACGCCGACCCGCTCGACGTCTACCGGGTGCTGCGCACCACCAACCCCAGCCCGTACATGTACCTGCTGCGCTTCGACGGCTTCGACATCGTCGGCTCCTCACCGGAGGCGCACCTCAAGGTGAGCACCACGGCGGACGGGCGGCGCCGCGCGCTGCTGCACCCGATCGCCGGCACCCGGCCGCGCGGCGGCTCCCCGGCGGCGGACGCCCGGCTCGCCGCCGAACTGCTCGCCGACCCGAAGGAGCGCGCCGAGCACGTCATGCTGGTCGACCTGGGCCGCAACGACCTGGGCCGGGTCTGCCGGCCGGGCACGGTCGAGGTCCCGGAGTTCGCCACCATCGAGCGGTACAGCCATGTCATGCACATCGTCTCCACGGTCGTCGGCGAGCTGCGGGCGGACCGCACCGCCTTCGACGCGCTCGCCGCGACCTTCCCGGCCGGCACCCTCTCCGGCGCGCCGAAGGTGCGGGCCATGGAGATCATCGAGGAGCTGGAGCCGGTCCGGCGCGGCCTCTACGGCGGCACCGTCGGCTACTTCGGCTTCGGTGGCGACCTGGACATGGCGATCGCCATCCGCACCGCGCTGATCCGCGAGGGCCGGGCCTACGTGCAGGCCGGGGCCGGGGTGGTGGCCGATTCCGATCCCGTCGCCGAGGACCAGGAGACCCGGAACAAGGCCGCCGCGGTGCTCGCCGCCATCGCCGCCGCCGAGACGCTGCGGCCGGCGCGATGAGCGCGTCGACCGGCGCGCCCGCCGACCGGGGCCGGCGCGAGCTGACGTTCGGCGTGCTGCTCTGCCTGGCCGGCGCGGGCCTGGCGTTCTGGGCCGTGACCCGGACCTGGTCGGTCGAGCTGACCGCCCGCGGCTCGCTGCCGCCCACCCGGCACG
>NZ_MUYZ01000562.1:0-2108 GCF_003013775.1 Micromonospora sp. MH33 | reverse complement strand
GTACTGGTCGATGTGGTGCTGGGCGGCCAGGTGCACGGCCGAGCGCAACGCCTGCCGGTCGAACTCCCCGGGCAGCGCGGCGACGACCTGCTCCGGGCGTACCGCCGCCGGGATCTGCCCGCCCGCCGGGATCTGCCCCGCGAGGGCTTCGGTGATCCGGGCGACGGCCTGGTCCCGGACACCGAACAGGTACCCCTCGGTGAGCGCGGTGGCGGGCAGACCGATCCGGGACAGGAAAGCGGGGACGGTCGGGTCGTTCTGCCGGGCGTCGGCCCACTCGGTGAAGACCTGCTCGACCGGCACGGGAAGCCCAGCCAGGAACTGCCGCGCCTGCCCGGTCCCGGCCAGCACCCCACCGTAGTGGTCCACCAGCTCCCGCTGGAACTGCTGCCACTGCTCCACCACCGGCGCACCGGCGGCCACGACCCACTCCGGCGCCGGCACCGGCGGCACGGGCACGTCCGGCACCGACCACGCCGGCACCGGCAGGTCCGGGACCGACCACGCCGGCACGGACAGGTCCGGCGGCGACCACGCCGGTACCGGCGGCACCGGTTCAGGCGCCACTGGCGCCGGTGCCGACAGCGACGGTGCCGGCACCGGCGGGACGGGCACCGGGGCCTGCCCGCCGGAGTCCGCACCCGCCGGATCGCCGACCTCCGGCTGATACGCGGACGGATCCGGGGTGACCGGGACGGGCGGCGGCACCGGAGCGACCGGCCTACCGTCGGCGGTGAAGCCGACACCATCCGGCATCCGCCACCGGGGCCGGGTCGGATTGAACCCCAAACCGACCGCGCCACGACGCGCACCCATCCCGGCCGCCGTCCCGGCCAACTCACCTGCCCCCGACAACGCCCCGGAAGCCGCGTCCGTGTCCGCACTGTCCGTGTCGTAGGCCCCGTCGACCATCAAGCCGGCGGCGGCACCGCCGACCACCTCCATGCCGACTTCCGACACCGGCACCATCATCAGGCTGGTCAACAGGTCACGCGTGGAACCCGACACCCCGAGGTGCGCCAGACCACCACCGACGGCACCGGCGAACCGTCCCAACGCCGGCGCGGCCGCCGTGGTGACACCCGCCACCGCCAACCCGTACAACGCCTGCTTGCCGACCTGCGCCCAGTCGATCCCCGGCATCAGACCATCAGCCAGCATGCTGATCTGCGCCAACAACGACGAGCCCGGCATGAACAACATCTGGATCGCCGTGCTGCTCGCCGCCGACCGCATCATCGACGACCGCAGGATCGTCTGGATGATCGTCCGGGTCTTCACGATGTGCGCCGCCGCCTCCACCGGCAGGAAGAACGCCATCGCGAACGCGACCGCCAACTCGGTCATCATGAAGATGAACATGACCAGCGCCTGACGATCCGTCAGCTCCATCTGGTTGAGGAAGCCCCGCATCGCCTGGGCGGTGTTCACCTTCAGATCGGCGACCCGGTCCAGCAGTTCCACGAACGGAGCGGTCTGCGCCACGAAACGGTCGTAGACCTCGCCCTCCCCCGCCGCCCGAACCGCCTTGATCGCCCGGATCAGCTCCGGAACCAACACGGTCCGCGCCCGATCCGCCAGCACCTCCAACCAGTTCAGGTCGTACGCCAACATCGGCAGATTCGACCGGTGCAACCGCATGCCGGTGAAATTTTCCAGGGCCTGCTTCGCCGGCTCATTGAGACCAACGGAGGGAACGGGGGCCTGGCCCATCGCGCAACGCCTCCGTTCCCTGCCCTTGGTCGCTCAGTGCGAATCACTCAGCGGTGCAGACCACCGCCCCGGCCCTCGGCCATCTCGTCTCCGCGGATCAACCCCGCGTGCCACCGCTCATGTCCGGGACCATCTCGGTGCCGGTGGCCTCGGTGTTCTCCCCGACACGGCGAACCAGGTCCAACTTCTCGCCCTGGAACCCGGCGGCGTGAGCCAGCTGGGCGTACGCCGCGAGCACGATGCCCGCGAGCACTTGAAGCACGGCCGCGCGGGCCTGCAGGCTCAGTTCGTCGTCCGCGGGGACGCCGGCCGCCCACCGGCACTCGGCGATCTGGCGCACCGGGTCCACCGTGCTGATCAGGTGGTCCTTGAACTGGAGCACCGCCGGCACATTC
>NZ_MUYZ01000561.1:0-2139 GCF_003013775.1 Micromonospora sp. MH33 | reverse complement strand
CCGGCGGCACGCCGGGCGGCGGCGCGGGGACGCCCGGCTCGGCCGGCGACCCCGGCTCCGGCGGCACGCCGGACGGCACGGGCGGAGGTGGTGGGGCGGCCGGCCCGGGAGCGGTCATACGCGCCAGGGTAGTGCCCCTGGCCTCACCGGTAAGGACCTGCGGCCCGATCACTGGCCACCACGACGATCTCGCCGTCCGGCGCGGCACTGGCCAGTGTCTCGTACGCCGAGGGTTCGTCCACCGACCGGGCGAGCAGCGGCACCGCGGTGACCTTGACGTCGAACCCGCCGAGTGCCCGGCGGTACGCCCCGACCGACTCCCACTCGGTGATCAGGCACCAGTGGTCGGGGTCGTCCAGCGCGCGGAGCAGTTCGCCGCGCAGGTAGCCCGGGCGGGCGGCGAGCGCGGCGAGGGCGGCGTGCGCCTGTCGGGTGAACTCGTCCGCCACGTCGGCGTCCACCACGAACCGGTTGGTGACCAGCACCGGGTTCCTCCTCGTAGAGTCTGTGGCATGCAGCGTACGCAGAGTCCCGTGCTGTCCCGGTTGGCCCGGCTCAACCCGACGACGGTCTTCCTGGCCGCGCTGGTCCTGGTGCTGGTCGGGCTCTTCGCCCCCGGTGCGGTGGGCGGCGTGGTGCTGCTGGCGCTGGCCGCGGGGCTGGTGTGGCTGATGACCGTCACCTGGCCGGTGCAGGCGCCGGCGACCCGGGTGCTCCGGCTGCTGATGCTGACCCTGTTGATCGCGATCGCGCTGGCGAAGCTGCTCTGACGGTTGACCTGCGCTGACATGCAATCATGCGTTTTTGACAATCAATTTCGTTATCGCGGACAGTAGTCACATGACCGTCCGCTCAGCTCCCCGCGTTCTCGCCGCCGCCACCGCCGCCCTCCTCGGCCTGGGCGGCCTCGCCGCCTGCTCGGACGGCGGGGGCGGCGGGAGCGACCCCGACCGGGTCGACGTGGTGGCCGCCTTCTACCCGCTGCAGTTCCTCGCCGAGAAGATCGGCGGCGACGCCGTCACGGTCACCAACCTGGCCAAGCCCGGCGCCGAACCGCACGACCTCGAACTCAACCCCCGGCAGGTGGGCCAGGTGGCCGACGCCGAGCTGATCGTCTACCTCACCGGCTTCCAGCCGGCCGTGGACGAGGCGGTCGAGCAGAACGGCGGCGACCGCGCCTTCGACGTCGCCGGCGTGCAGCCGCTGCTCGACGCCGCGGCCGGTGGCCACGAGCACGAGGGCGAGGAGCACGGCCACGGGGAGGAGACCGGCGGCAAGGACCCGCACCTCTGGCTGGACCCGACCCGGCTGGCGACCGTCGGCGACCGGCTCGCCGAGCGGCTCGGCAAGGTCGACCCGGACCGGGCCGCCGACTTCACCACCCGGGCGGCGGCGCTGCGCGCCGAACTGACCGGGCTCGACGCCGACTACACCCGGGGCCTGGCCACCTGCCAGCGCCGGGAGATCGTGACCAGCCACACCGCCTTCGGCTACCTGGCCGAGCACTACCGGCTCGACCAGGTCGGCATCACCGGCCTGAGCCCGGACGCCGAGCCCTCCCCGCAGCGCCTCGCCGAGGTGGCGAAGGAGGCCCGGGAGCACGGGGCCACCACCATCTTCTTCGAGACGCTGGTCAGCCCGAAGGTCGCCGAGACCGTGGCCCGGGAGGTCGGGGCGAAAACCGCCGTGCTCGACCCGATCGAGGGCCCGCCGGCCGACGGTGACTACCTCTCGGCGATGCGCGCCAACCTCCAGACCCTGCGGACCGCCTTGGACTGCTCATGACCGAACCCGTGATCCAGGTCGCGCACGCCGCCGTCGGCTACGACGGCCGGGCGGTGCTGCGGGACGTCTCCCTGACCGTCACCGCCGGCGAGGTGGTCGCCGTGCTCGGCGCCAACGGCTCCGGCAAGTCCACCCTGATCCGCGCCGTGCTCGGCCTGGTGCCGCTGGGCGCCGGGTCGGTCACCCTCTTCGGCACGCCGCAGCGCCGCTTCCGGCAGTGGCACCGCATCGGGTACGTCCCGCAGCGGCTCGGCGCGGGCAGCGGCGTACCCGCCACGGTGGGCGAGGTGGTGGCCTCCGGACGGCTGGCCCGCCGGGGCGTGCTGCGCCCGCCGCGCCGGGCCGACCGGGAGG
>NZ_MUYZ01000560.1:0-2158 GCF_003013775.1 Micromonospora sp. MH33 | reverse complement strand
CGCGCCGGTCCACCGGTCCCTCGACGCGGCGCAGGCCGCGCTGCGCGACGAGCCGCTGGCCGCGGTGCTCGACGCCGACCTGCCCCCGGTCGTGGCGGCGGCCCGGGAGGCGCGGGCGCTGGTCACCGACGGCTGCGCCCGGTGGGACGTGCCGGAGCTGGCCGAGCCGGCCTCCATCGCGGTCACCGAGATGGTCAACAACGTGGTCGCGCACGCCGGGACGCGGATGACCGTCCGGGTGGCGCCCCGGGACAGCGCCCTGCACCTGGCGGTCCGGGACCACTCCCACCGGCGGCCGGCGTATGCCGGGCTGGCCCCGCTCACCTCCACCGGGGGCCGGGGGCTGCTGCTCATCGACACGGTGGCGCGGCGCTGGGGAAGCACGCCGCTGGCGGACGGCAAGGTCGTCTGGTGCGTGCTGCACGCGGAGGACGAGGCCCGGCTCCGCGGCTGAGTCCCCTTTTTGCCCCGTTCCTCCCGATCCACCCCGCCGGTTGCGGTTAATCCGGCGAGCGCAGTGGGTAGTTCCCCGTCATGCGCGACGACGAGTACCCCACCCCCGTGTCCGACCCCGAGGCGGAGGGCCTGCCGGACACCGCCGACGACGACTCGACCGCCAACGACGACGTGCTGACCGGACGCGAGGCGGACGGGCCGGAGCCCGCCCAGCTGCCCGCCGACCGCACCCCGGTGGCGGTGGACCGCTTCGGCACCACCGCCGAGGAGCAGCTCGACGGCGAGTCGCTGGACTACAAGCTCCAGCGCGAGCAGTACGAGCGGCCCGCCGACGACCCGCTGGCCGGCCCGGTCGACCCGGACATCGCGGCCGAGGCGGACAGCGAGGAGGCCGCCGCGCAGGCCCAGCTCGACGCCGACGTGATCGACCCCGGCCCGACCTCCGACCCGCACTCCCCGGTCTCCATCTACGACCACGGCCAGCTCGGCACGGTCGCCGACCACGAGGTGGGGCGGCTGGTCGAGCCGGACGAGGGGGCGCACACCGACCAGGAGACCGACAACGTCGCCTACGACGCCGGCTCGGCCGGGGGCGGGGCCACCGCGGAGGAGCTGGCCGTCCACGAGACCCGGCCGCCGGAGGCGAGCTGAGCCTCAGCCGTCCAGGCCCCGCTCGATCGCATACCGGGTCAGCTCGACCCGGTTGTGCAGCTGGAGCTTGCCGAGCGTGTTCTGCACGTGGTTCTGCACCGTCCGGTGGGAGAGCCCGAGGCGCTCGGCGATCTGCTTGTACGACAGCCCCTTCGCCACCAGACGCAGCACCTCGGTCTCCCGCTCGGTGAGCCGGGGAGCGTCGTCGTGCGGGGCGGGCGGCGCGGCGGCCAGCCGCCGGTACTCCCCCAGCACCAGCCCGGCCAGGCCCGGGGTGAAGACCGGCTCGCCGGCCGCCGTGCGGCGCACCGCGTCCAGGAAATCGGCCGGCGCGGCCGACTTCAGCAGGTAACCGGTGGCGCCGGCCTTGACCGCGTCCAGCACGCTCTGCGGCTCGCCGCTGGCCGACAGCATCAACACCCGCACCTCGGGCAGGGCGGCGCGCAGCCCCCGGATCACCTCGACGCCGGAGACGTCCGGCAGTTGCAGGTCGAGCACGACCACGTCGGGGCGGGCCGCCGCGGCCACCCGGACCGCCTGGCGCCCCTCCCCGCTGGTCGCCACCACCAGGTGCCCGGCCTCGGTGAGGTCGCGGGCCACGCCCTCCCGCCACATCGGGTGGTCGTCGACCACCATCACCCGGATGCTCACCGGCCGCTCCGCGGCACGGTCAGCTCGATCTCGGTGCCGGTGCCCGGGGCGGAGACGATGCGTACCTCGCCGCCCAGGTCGGCCACCCGGCCCCGGATGGACTGGGCCACCCCGAGCCGGCCCTGCGCGGCGGCCTCGGCCAGTCGCCCGTCCGGGATTCCCGGGCCTTCGTCGCGTACCGAGACGGTCACCGTCTCCCCCTCGTCCTCGATCAGCACCCAGGCCCGCCCGCCGGCGTGCCGGGTCACGTTGTCCAGCGCCGCCCCGACCGCGGCGGCCAGTTCGCCGGCCACCGGCCCGGGCAGCGGCACCGGGGTGGCCGGCGCGGCCACCTGCACGGTCGCCGAGGCGTACCGGTCGAGCAGGTCGCGCAGGTCCCGGGCGTCGCCCGCCCCGTCCG
>NZ_MUYZ01000056.1:0-29805 GCF_003013775.1 Micromonospora sp. MH33 | reverse complement strand
GCTGCCCTGGCCGGGCGGGGTGACCGGTGCCCTGCTGCTGGCCGCCGTGAGCCTGGCGCTGCTGGTCGCCGTCCGGCGGCCGGTCCTCCGGCGGCTGGTCGCGGTCGTCGTGGTCGCGGTGGTGCTCGGCGCGCTGCCCGTCCGGCTGCTCGCCTCCGGCTGGCCACCGCCCGGTTGGGTGGTGGTCGCGTGCGCGGTGGGGCAGGGGGACGCCGTGGTGCTGCCGGTCGCCGCCGGCCGGGCCGTGGTGGTCGACGCCGGCCCGGACCCGTCCGGGGTGGACGGATGCCTGCGCCGGCTCGGCG
Source organism: Micromonospora sp. MH33 (assembly GCF_003013775.1). Lineage (NCBI taxonomy): Bacteria > Bacillati > Actinomycetota > Actinomycetes > Micromonosporales > Micromonosporaceae > Micromonospora > Micromonospora sp. MH33. The sequence goes on along the minus strand of NZ_MUYZ01000056.1, from coordinate 29,500 downwards.
TACGCGAGGTGTCGCTGCTGGTGGTCAGCCACTTCCACGCCGACCATGTGGGCGGGGTGGCCGGGGTGTTCCGGGGCCGGCGGGTGGCGGCGGTGGCGACCCCGCAGTGGTCCGAGCCGCCCTACGGCGTCGCCCAGGTACGCGACGCGGCGCGCGAGGGCGGCAGCCCGCTGGCGCCGGTGCCGGCGGGCTGGCGGTGGCGGGCCGGGGCGGTCGAGCTGGTCGCGATCGGGCCGCCGTACCCGCTGCGCGGCAGCCGGTCCGACCCGAACAACAACTCCCTGGTGCTGGCCGCCACCGTGCACGGGGTGCGGATCCTGCTGCCCGGCGACGCCGAGACCGAGGAGCAGCGGGCGCTGCTGGAGACGGTGCCGGCCGGCGCGATCCGGGCCGACGTGCTGAAGGTGGCCCATCACGGGTCGGCGTACCAGGATCCGGAGTTCCTCGCGGCGGTCCGCCCGGCGGTCGCGCTGGTCTGCGTGGGCGTCGGCAACGACTACGGGCATCCCAACCCGGGCCTGCTGGACCGGCTGACCCGGGCGGGCGCCCGGGTGCTGCGCACCGACACGGACGGCGACGTGGCCGCGGTGCGCGCCGGCAACGGCCTGGCGGTGGTGGCCCGCGGGACCGGCCCGGGGCGGCGGAGGTGAGACCGGTCCGGGAAGTACCCCGAGAATCGAGGCGGCTTATTGGGGTAACTGGTAGATCGACGCAAATGTCTGGATTTGCGCTGAGTGCGGGCTGTGCCGTCACAGTCCCCGATGACCAGGCACGATCCGGTCGGAGGCCGTGCGAATATGGGCGACGTGACCCCCGCCAGCCTGCCCCCTATTCTGCTCGTTCTCGGCGACGAGGAACTGCTCGCCACGCGAGCCGTCTCCGAAGCCGTCGCCCGGGCCCGCAGCGTCGACCCGGATGTGGACGTCCGGGAGTACCAGGCCGGCTCGCTGGCGGTGGGGGAGATCGCCGAGATGCTCAGCCCGTCGCTGTTCGGCGGTCGCCGGGTGCTCGTGCTCCGTGCCGGCCAGGACGCCCGCAAGGACCTGGTCACCGCCCTGCTCGGATACGCGAAGAACCCGGACCCGGACGTGCAGCTCCTGGTGCTGCACCTGGGCGGCGCCAAGGGCAAGGCGTTCGCCGACGGGCTGCGGGCCGCCGGCGCGACCGTGGTGCCGGCGGCGAAGCTCAAGGGCCACCGGGAGCGGGTCGCCTTCGTCCGGGACGAGATCCGCCGCAGCGGCGGCAAGTGCACCGAGGACGCGGCCGAGGCGCTGATCGCGGCCGTCGGCACCGACCTGCGTGAGCTGGCCGCCGCCTGCTCCCAGCTCGTCGCCGACACCGACGGGCGGATCGGGGCCGACACGGTGTCCCGCTACTACCGGGGGCGGGTCGAGGTGACCGGCTTCACGGTGGCCGATGCGACGATGGTCGGCGACGTCCCCGGCGCCCTGGAGGCGCTGCGCTGGGCGCTGCACGTCGGTGTCGACCCGGTGCCGATCGCCGACGCCCTCGCCGACGGGGTGCGGACCGTTGCCCGGGTCGCCTCGGCCGGGCGGGGCAGCCCCTACCAGCTGGCGAGCAGCCTGGGCATGCCGGCGTGGAAGATCGAGCGGGCCCAGCGGCAGGGCCGGGGCTGGACGCCGGAGGGCCTCGTGGAGGCCATGCGGGCGGCCGCCGAGTGCAACGCCGCGGTCAAGGGCGGCGCCGACGACCGGGCGTACGCGCTGGAGCGGGCCGTGTTCTCCGTGGCCGCGGCGCGGCAGGGTGGCGGCCGGTGACCCGAACGTGGTCGACGGTCCCGGCGGACGAGGAGCGGTACCGGCCGCTCTACGCCCGGGTCCTCGGGCTGCGTTTCGTCAACCCGGGCGGGGTGCTCTGCTTCCTCTTCTTCGAGGGCGCCGTGGCGCTGGCCGTGCTGCTCGCCCTCGCCGAGCTGGTGACCTGGTGGGCGGTACTGGTGCTGCCGGCGGCGGTGGCGGCCATGGTGAAGCTCAACGACATGGTCGCCGAAATGGTGATCCGCACCGCGGCGCAGGTGCCGGAGCAGGAGCGGGACCGCTTCCGCCGGCAGATGGAACCGGTGGTCGGCCGGGCCAGCGTGCCGTCCACGGCCAGGGCGCTGCCCGGCGTGGCGCTGGCCGGTGAGCCGGCGTTGCGGGCGGCCCGCCCCGCCGACCCGCCCGGCGAGGGTGAGCGCTGGCCGGACCCGGCCCGGCACGACCCGTACCGCTGACCGAGGCCCGGGCACGACCCGTACCGCTGGCCGAGGCCGGGCAAGCATTCGTACCGCTGACCGGATGCGGAAACGCAGACGGCCGGAAGCCCCGGGGCGGTAACCCCGGGGCTTCCGGTCAGGTCTTAGGCGCTCGTCAGGCCGAGAACGAGGCGACGCGCTTGGCGATCGCCGACTTCCGGTTGGCCGCCTGGTTGGCGTGGATGACACCCTTGCTGGCAGCCTTGTCCAGCTTGCGGGTGGCCTCACGCATCAGGGTGGTGGCCTTCTCGGCGTCGCCCGCCTCGGCAGCCTCGTTGAACTTCCGGATGGCGGTCTTCAGCGACGACTTGACCGACTTGTTACGCAGCCGGCGCTTCTCGTTCTGCCGGTTGCGCTTGATCTGGGACTTGATGTTCGCCACGCGACAGCCTCGTCTTGATAGCTCGGGTTGGTCTGCTTTCGCACACGACGGACATGCGTCATCGCCGCGCGAAAAACCAGGTTACCAGGTCGCCCGGCGGCGAGCCAAAACGCCTCCGGTGCCCCGGGGCGCCCGCCCTGCTCAACCCGGCCCGGCGCCCCGGTCGGGCCGCGCACCGGCGCGACCCTGATCCTCGCGAAGCCCGCTGCGGGCCGGCTCGGCGCCCGTCCCGGCGCCGGCAGGATCCGTCGCCGCCGCGCACACCGAGGTCGGCCCGGTCCAGGCAGTACGGCGGGTGTCCCCGGGGCGGGCAGCCGCACTGTCGGGGACCGCGTTCAGGCCCAGCCCTGGCGGGCGGCGAGCCAGGACAGGGCCTGAACGCCGCTCCAGCGCTGGTGGGCCCGGAGGTGCGGGGACGCGGTGGACGGGCTGGCGGCGGCGCCGGTGAGGAAGTAGCCGGAGAGTGCGGCGAGGGTCACGTCGAGCGCGTCGGCGGGGGCGCCGGCGGCGGCCGGGTGGCCGGCGAACGCGGCGTCCGCGTCGAGGCCGCTGGCGTACCCGGTGATCAGCAGCGTGACCAGGTCGAACCAGGCCGGCCCGTGGCAGAGCCAGTTCCAGTCGCAGATCCAGGCCCGGCCGGCCGCGTCCAGCAGGACGTTGTCCACCCGCAGGTCGCAGTGGGCCAGGCCGGGTGCGGCGTCGGCGTACCCGGGGAGGCGGGCCTCCAGAGCGGCCAGCTCGGGCAGCGGGGCCCAGGGCGGCAGCGCCGGCGCCGGTTCGCGGCCGGCGGCCACCTCGCCCCACCAGAGGATGTCGTCGCGGGCCAGGTCGGCGAGGCGCGGCAACCCGAGCGCCACGAGGTCCGCGGGCGGCGCGGCGAGCGCGGCGGCCACCTCGGCGTACGCGGTGAGGGCGGCGTCCAGCGCGGGCGGGGGACCGGCAGGCCGGCGGGGAGCCGGGCCAGGACGGCGGCCTCGTGGGCGTACCAGTCGACCAGGTGCCGCTGCTCCGCCAGCGCCGCCGCCTTCACGAAGACCGGCTCGCCGGTGGGGCCGGTGAGCACGGCGGCGAAGCCGCGGGTGAAGCCCGCCCCGGCCGGGCGGACCGCCACCGGGTGCCCGCCGAGCCGGGCGGCCAGCGCGTCGCGAAGCCCGGCCGGCAGCTCAGCCCAGTCCGGCCGGTCGGCGGTGCCGTCGTACGGCACCGGGGGCAGGGAGATCGCGCGCACCCACCCATGCTGCCGCACCGGGACGTCGGTGTGCTCTGCCAGACTGGCCAGCCATGAGGACCGACGAGTTCTGGCAGTTGATCGACGCCGCCCGGGCCGGGGGCGGGGGAGAGCCGGCGGCGGTCGCCGCCCGGGCCGTGGCGCTGCTCGCCGAGCGGGACCCGGAGGAGATCGTCGGGTACGCCCACCACCAGCAGCGGGTGCTCGCCGCGTCGTACCAGGTCGACCTCTGGGGCGCGGCGTACCTGATCAACGGGGGCGCCTCGGACGACGGCTTCGAGTACTTCCGGGGCTGGTTGATGACCCAGGGCCGGGCGGTGTTCGCGGGGGCGGTCGCCGACCCGGACTCGCTGGCCGAGCTGCCGCAGGTCCGGGCCGCCGCGCTCAGCGGCGAGGAGTTCGAGTGCGAGGACATGCTCGCGGTGCCGTGGGAGGCGTACCGGAAGGCCACCGCGGCCGACCTGCCGGCGGTCCGGGACCCGGTGCGGGCGCCCGACCTGAACGACTTCTGGGACTTCGACGACGAGGACGAGGCGCGACGGCGCCTGCCGAAGCTCGCCGCTCTCTTCGTCGAGCCGCCGGAGGAGTGACGCCGGAGAGGTGACGGGGGAGCACCGGCGCGTCCCGGCCGACGTGGGAGCATAGAGGGGGCCGGCGGCGCGCCGGCCCGCTCACGTCAGCCGACCAGAACGGACCGCTGTGCCACCGACGCTCGATCCCGGCGCGAACGCTCCTGGTGCCACCGACCCGGCGCGCATCAGGAACTTCTGCATCATCGCCCACATCGACCACGGGAAGTCGACCCTGGCCGACCGGATGCTGCAGCTCACCGGCGTGGTCGACCCCCGGCAGATGCGTGCCCAGTACCTCGACCGGATGGACATCGAGCGCGAGCGCGGCATCACCATCAAGAGCCAGGCCGTCCGGATGCCGTGGACCATCCGCGAGGGCGACCGGGCCGGCGAGACCGCCGTGCTCAACATGATCGACACCCCGGGCCACGTGGACTTCACCTACGAGGTGTCCCGGTCCCTGGCGGCCTGCGAGGGCGCCATCCTGCTGGTCGACGCCGCCCAGGGCATCGAGGCGCAGACGCTGGCCAACCTCTACCTGGCGCTCGAGAACGACCTGCACATCATCCCGGTGCTCAACAAGATCGACCTGCCGGCCGCCCAGCCGGAGAAGTACGCCGAGGAGCTGGCCCACCTGATCGGCGGCGACCCGGCGGACTGCATCCGGGTCTCCGGCAAGACCGGTGAGGGCGTGCCGCACCTGCTCGACGAGATCGTCCGGCAGTTCGTGCCCCCGGTCGGCCAGGCCGACGCCCCGGCCCGCGCCATGATCTTCGACTCGGTGTACGACGTCTACCGCGGCGTGGTCACCTACGTCCGGGTGATCGACGGGCTGATCAGCGCCCGGGACCGGATCAAGATGATGTCCACCGGCGCCGTCCACGAGCTGCTGGAGATCGGCGTCATCTCGCCGGAGATGGTGAAGGCCGACGCGCTCGGGGTCGGCGAGGTGGGCTACCTGATCACCGGTGTGAAGGACGTCCGCCAGTCCCGGGTGGGCGACACGGTCACCATCAACGCCAACCCGGCCAAGGAGGCGCTGGGCGGCTACAAGGACCCGAAGCCGATGGTCTACTCCGGCCTCTACCCGATCGACGGGTCCGACTACCCCAACCTCCGCGAGGCGCTGGACAAGCTCAAGCTCAACGACGCCGCCCTGGTGTACGAGCCGGAGACCTCGGGCGCGCTGGGCTTCGGCTTCCGCTGCGGCTTCCTCGGCCTGCTGCACCTGGAGATCATCCGGGAGCGGCTGGAGCGGGAGTTCAACCTCGACCTCATCTCCACCGCGCCGAACGTGGTCTACCGGGCCATCCAGGAGGACGGCGTGGAGATCGTGGTGACCAACCCGAGCGAGTACCCGACCGGCAAGATCGCCGAGGTGTACGAGCCGACGGTGCGGGCCACCGTGCTGACCCCGAACGACTATGTCGGCGCGGTGATGGAGTTGTGCCAGGGCCGGCGGGGCAGCCTGCTCGGCATGGACTACCTCTCCGCCGACCGGGTGGAGCTGCGCTACACCCTCCCGCTGGCCGAGATCATCTTCGACTTCTTCGACCAGCTCAAGAGCCGCACCAAGGGCTACGCCTCGCTGGACTACGAGCCCTCCGGCGAGCAGGCGTCCGACCTGGTCAAGGTCGACATCCTGCTGCACGGCGAGCCGGTGGACGCGTTCAGCGCGATCGTGCACAAGGACAAGGCGTACAACTACGGCACCACGATCGCGGCGAAGCTGCGCTCGCTGATCCCGCGCCAGCAGTTCGAGGTGCCGATCCAGGCGGCCATCGGCAGCCGGGTGATCGCCCGGGAGACCATCCGCGCCATCCGCAAGGACGTGCTCGCCAAGTGCTACGGCGGTGACATCAGCCGGAAGCGCAAGCTGCTGGAGAAGCAGAAGGAGGGCAAGAAGCGGATGAAGATGGTGGGCCGGGTGGAGGTCCCGCAGGAGGCCTTCATCGCCGCGCTCTCCTCCGACTCCGCCGATGGCAAGCCCGCCGGTAAGAAGTAACGCGTCCACGCCACGGCCGGCGCCCCTGTGCGGGGTGCCGGCCGTTCGCGTACCCGGAGATTTTTCCTTGCCGGCGCGCCTGCGCGGAACCGCTCCCACCTGCGGAATCCACGGCGGGCCGGAACCGACGCACGGCGGCGCGGCGGGCGGGGCGGGGAGTGAGTCGGTTTGGTTTTTCGGCGGCTCGGGAACTTACCGGTCACGACAGGAACCACGCAGACCGTGTGAAACCTTTAGAAGGAGACAACCGTGACCGTCTGGGGCATCATCACCGCGCTCGTCGTTGGTCTGATCGTCGGCGCGCTGGGCCGCCTGGTCGTTCCGGGCCGCCAGAACATGCCGATGTGGCTGCACATGCTGATCGGCGTGGGCGCCGCGCTGCTGGGCACCGTCCTGGCCCGCGCCGTCGGTATCGCCACCGAGACCGCCGGCATCGACTGGATGGAGCTGCTGGTGCAGGTCGTGCTGGCCGCCATCGCCGTGGCCCTGGTGGCCGGCGTGGGCCGTCGCCGCAGCGTCTCGCGCTACTGACGCACCCCTAAAGCGCCTCAGCGGGCGCCCGACCGGCCGGTCGGGCGCCCGCTGGCGTTTGCGCCCGGCCGGCGAACGGGCATTGAACGCGGTCAGCGCGGGAAATGGCCGGCCGGCCGCTTCCCCGCGCCCGGATCCGCCCAGGAAAGCCCAGCTCAGAGCAGTCCGGAGCAATTCGTCACCGGAGTCGGTTTGGATTTTCGGCGGGTCGGGCACTTAGCGGTCACGACAGGAACACACGAGACCGTGTGACTCATTCTGAGAGAAGGAGGGCGACCGTGGAGCTCACCGTTTGGGGCATCATCACCGCGCTCATCGTTGGTCTGATCGTCGGCGCTCTGGGCCGCCTGGTCGTCCCGGGCCGCCAGAACATGCCGATGTGGCTGCACATGCTGATCGGCGTCGGCGCCGCGCTGCTGGGCACGATCGTCGCGCGGGCGTCCGGCTTCGCCGACACGGCCGGCATCGACTGGCGCGAGCTGCTGCTGCAGGTTCTGTTCGCCGCCATCGGCGTGGCCCTGGTGGCCGGCGTGGGGCGCCGCCGCGGCGTCTCGCGCTACTGACCCCCATCCCCCGAAGCGCTCCAGCGGGCGCCCGACCGACCGGTCGGGCGCCCGCTTCCGTCTCCCCCTGAACTGCCCGGACGGCACGCCTGCCGCCCGGGCGTCCGGCTGCGATACCGTCGCCACGGCCGTCCGCCGCGGGTACCCCCTGTTGTAAAGGAAATTTTCCTACTAAGGTGCGGCGGAGAAGGTTAGTGCCAACCGGCCCCGAGGGAGATATGGCGTGAACAGGTGGAAGCGGCTGGCTCCGGTCACCGCCATCGTGGCGTCGGCCGCGATGGTGCTGTCCGGATGCGGTGGCTCCGACGACGACGACAAGGCCGCGGACAACAGCAAGCTGACGGTCTGGATGATGGGTGAGGGCGGCGACGCCCAGACCAAGTTCCTCGACGGCGTCGAGGCGGAGTTCAAGAAGAAGCACCCCGAGACCGACGTCGTGGTGCAGTACATCCCCTGGCTCGAGGCGCCGAAGAAGTTCCAGGCCGCGCTCGCCGGCGGTGAGGGGCCGGACGTCACCGAGCTGGGCAACACCGAGACCCAGGGCTGGGCGGCGCAGGAGGCCCTCGCCGACGTCACCGGGAAGTTCAACGGCTGGTCCGAGGGGAAGGACATCCTTCCCGACCTGGTCAAGAACGCCCAGCTCGACGGCAAGCAGTACGGCGTTCCGTGGTACGCCGGCGTCCGGGCCATCTACTACCGCACCGACTGGTTCGCCGAGGCGGGCGTGAAGCCGCCGACGACCTGGGACGAGCTGGTCGCCACCGCGAAGGCCGTTCAGGCCAAGAAGCCGGGCACGTACGGCATCGCCCTGCCCGGCAACTCCGAGCTGCCGTTCTACTCCTTCCTCTGGGCCGCCGGCGCGGAGATCGCCACCAAGGACGGCGACAGCTGGAAGTCTGGCTACAACACGCCGGAGGCACAGAAGGCGGTCAAGTTCTGGACCGACCTGGTGACCGTGCACAAGGTCGCCCCGCCGGCCGCCGCCGGCTGGAACGAGGTCGACGCCCGTACCCAGTTCGCCACCGGCAAGGCCGCCATGGCGTTCGCCGGTAGCTGGCAGGGTGGCGCGATGAAGAAGGACAACCCGGACATCGAGAAGGTGTGGGGCACGTTCCCCATCCCCGGTCCGGACGGCAAGGCCGCCCCGGCCTTCGCCGGTGGTTCCGACATCGCCCTCTGGAAGGACAGCAAGCGCCAGGACCTGGCGTGGGACTACCTGACCGTGCTGCTGAGCAAGCAGAAGGACCAGGAGTTCGCCAGCAGCCTCGGCTTCTTCCCGGTCTACAAGGACCTGGTCAGCGGCGGCAACTACGCCAACGACAAGGTGATGGCGGCGTTCGCCACCGCCATGCAGAACACCAAGCTGACCCCGCTCACCCCGAAGTGGGTGGAGGTGAGCCGGACCAAGACGGTGACCCAGGCCATGAACAGCTCGGTCATCAAGGGGCAAAAGACGGTCGAGAAGGCCACCGCCGACGCGGCCACCGAGATGGAAAGCATTCTCAACGCCAAGTGACCACGCTGACCAAGGCCACCGGCGAAGCCGCCGCGCGGGAGACCCCCGCGCGGCGGCGCCGCGTGGACCGCCTCCCGTACCTGTTGCTCCTGCCCTGCCTGGCGATCATCGGGGTGCTGCTGCTCTGGCCGCTCGGCCAGGTCGTGATGATGTCCTTCTACAAGCTGGACAGCGTCCGGCAGCTGCGGGGGGACCGCGAGTGGCCGTGGGTGGGCCTGGCCAACTACGCGCAGATCCTCGGCGACCCGTTCTTCCGTACGGTGCTGCGCAACACCGTGCTCTTCGCCGTGGCCAACGTGGTGCTCACCATGATCCTCGGCACCCTGGTCGGGCTGCTGCTCAACCGGCTCGGGAAGAAGATGGCCACCTTCGTGGCGAGCTGCGTGATGCTGGCCTGGGCCACCCCGGCGCTGACCGGCACCATCGTCTGGAAGTGGATCTTCGACGACACCAGCGGCCTGGTCACCTGGCTGTTCAACAAGCTTCCGGACGGGCTCTCCACGGCCGTGTTCGGGCGCAGCGACTGGACCGGCTACGGCTGGTTCAACGACCCGCTGCTCTTCTTCGCCATCCTGACCCTCGTGGTGGTCTGGCACTCGTTCCCGTTCATCGCGGTCAGCGTGCTGGCCGGATTGAAGAGCGTGCCGAGCGAGCTCCAGGAGGCCGCCCGGGTGGACGGGGCCGGGCCGTGGCGGGTCTTCTGGTCGGTCACGTTCCCGATGCTGCGTCCGGTCTTCGGCATCCTCGTGGTGCTCTCCACGATCTGGGACTTCAAGGTCTTCACCCAGCAGTTCGTGCTGGCCGGCGGCACCCAGGACCGGTCGACCTTCATGCTCTCCATCTACTCCTACGCGGAGGCGTTCTCGCCGCCGCCCAAGTACGGCCTGGGCTCCTCGATCGCCGTCATCCTCACCCTGATACTGCTCGTGGTGACCGGCGTGTACGTCCGTATGGTGCTCCGGCAGGAGGACGAGTCGTGAAGAAGATCGCCCTCAACGGCGCCGGCCTGCTGGTCGCGCTCTTCGCGGCCTTCCCGGTCTACTGGATGGTCGCCACCTCGCTGAAGCCCAACCGGGAGATCTTCTCGGCCACGCCGCGCCCGGTGCCGGCGAAGCCGACCCTGGAGCACTACCGGGAGATCCTCACCGGCAACCTGATCCCGGGCGTGACCTTCACCGACTTCTTCCTCAACAGCGCGCTGGTCGCGGTGGCCACCGTGGTGCTGAGCGGGCTGGTCGCGCTGCTCGCCGCGACCGCGGTGGCCCGGTTCCGCTTCAAGCTGCGCACCACCTTCCTGATCCTGCTGCTGGTGGTGCAGATGATCCCGCTGGAGGCGCTGGTCATCCCGCTGTTCCTGATGATCCAGCGGCTCGGCCTCTACAACACCCTGCCCAGCCTGATCCTGACGTACCTCGGCTTCTCGCTGCCGTTCGCGGTCTGGATGCTGCGCGGTTTCGTGGCCGCGGTGCCCAAGGAGCTGGAGGAGGCGGCGGCGATCGACGGGGCCAGCCGGGCCCAGACCTTCCGCAAGGTCCTCTTCCCGCTGGTCGCGCCCGGCCTGGTGGCGACCAGCATCTTCTCCTTCATCACCGCGTGGAACGAGCTGATCTTCGCGTTGACCTTCATCAACGACCAGCACAAGTACACGCTGCCGGTGGCCATGACGTTCTTCTTCGGGCGGGACGACACGGCGTGGGGCTCGGTGATGGCCGCCTCGACGCTGTTCACCCTGCCGGTGATCGTCTTCTTCCTGCTGGTCCAGCGCCGGATGGTGTCCGGCCTGGTGGCCGGGGCCGTCAAGGGCTGAGCCGCCCGCCGGGCGCCCGGCAAACCCGGTTCCGTGCGCCCGGCGGCGGCCCCTAGGCTGACCGCCATGACGGGCAGGCTGGCGGCGGTGAACCTCGGCATCGTGACCGAGGCGGAGTGGGCGGGCGACGAGAGCGGTCGCAGCGGCATCGACAAGCGGCCGGTCGACGGTCGGGTGGCCATCCGGTTCGGCGGCGTCACCGGCGACTTCATCGGCGAGCGGGCCCACCACGGCGGCCCCGACCAGGCGGTCTACGCGTACGCCGAGGAGGACGCCGGCTGGTGGGCCGGCGAGCTGGGCCGAACGCTGCGGCCGGGCGCCTTCGGCGAGAACCTCACCACCTGGGCGGTGGACGTCACCGGGGCGGTGATCGGCGAGCGCTGGGCGGTCGGCTCGGCGCTGCTGGAGGTGACCAAGCCGCGCACCCCGTGCACCACCTTCGCCGGGTTCTGGGGCGTGCGCGACCTGATCAAGCGGTTCACGGTCCGGGGCGCGCCCGGGGCGTACCTGCGCGTGCTGCGCGAGGGCGACGTGGGCGCCGGCGATCCCGTCGAGGTGGTCGACCGGCCGGCGCACGGCGTGACGATCGGCGAGGTGTTCCGGGCGACCACGCTGGAGCCGGAACTGCTGCCGCGCCTGCTCGACGTGCCGGAGCTGCCCGAGTCGGTGCGGGAGAAGGTCCGCCGCCGCCTCGGCGCCGCCGCCGGCTGACCGTCGGGCGGCCCCGGCACCGCGCCGGGTCGGGGCGGACCGGTCAGGCCGCGGCGAAGACCTCGGCCAGCACCTGGGTGGCCGGGTCGCCCTTCACCTTGGTCCAGGTGCCCTGCTCGGCCGTCCACTCCAGCTCGCCGAAGCGGACCCGCTTCACCCCGTGGTCGTCGGCGTGCGAGACCAGCCAGTGGGCGTACCGCCAGCCGTTGCGGCTGTCGGCGGCCGGCACGGTCAGCCCGGTCAGGTCGGTGGCCGAGTTCAGCTCCGGCAGGCCCCAGTCCAGGGCCAGGCTCTGCATGAGGGCGGTGGCGGCGGCCGGGCCGCGCATCGTCGGCGTCGGACCGACCGTGCAGGCCACCGCGCCGGTCGCGTTGCCGAGCAGGGCGCGGGTGAGGATCTGCGACTCGTCCGCCCACTTCTCGTACGCCTCGGGGTAGGCCGACCGCTGCACCCGCTGGGCGGCCTCGGTGACCCGCAGCTTCTCCCAGCCCTTGACCTTCTTCAACGCGGCGTAGAACTTCTTCGCCGCGTAGCGCGGGTCGCGGATCTCCTCGGGTGTGCCCCAGCCCTGGCTCGGGCGCTGCTGGAACAGGCCGAGCGAGTCCCGGTCGCCGTGCGCGATGTTGCGCAGGTGCGACTCCTGGTACGCCGTCGCCAGCGCCACCACCACGGCCCGCTCGGGCATCTTCCGCTGCACGCCGATCGCCGCGATGGTGGCCGCGTTGGCCATCTGGTCGGCGCTGAGCACGACCTCCCCGTCGGCCTGGACGGTGCAGGTCCGGCTGGCCAGTGGCAGCCGCAGGTGGTGCCCGAACTGCTTCGTGACGAACCAGACGCCGAGCAGGGCCAGCACGGCAACCACCACACCCGACGCCACGATCGCCGCTCGCGTTCGCACCCGCACCCCCAGTCCCGACAGTCCGCCCAGCGTACGTCGCCCACTCCAGTGTGCGGGTCGGCCGACCGGCCGCCTCCCGCTGCGTCACCGCCCCGGCACGCCCCGCCTCCGGTGCGCTCTCCGCCTCAGTCTCCGGCGGGCACCCAGGCCGCGGGCCGCTTCTCCCGGAACGCGAGGACGCCCTCCCGGCCCTCCTCGGACAGGAAGTACCCGGTGGAGAGGGCGGCCAACTCGGCGATCTCGGCCCGCAGGTCGGTGGCGGCCGGGCGGCGCAGCAGCTCCTTGGTCCCGGCGAGGGCCTTCGGCGCCCCCTTCACCAGCGAGGCGCGGTAGCGGTCCACCGCGGTGTCCAGCGCGTCCGCCGGCACGGCGGCGGTGACCAGGCCGATCTCGGCGGCCCGCCGGCCGTCGAAGGTGTCGCCGGTCAGGTACAGCTCGGCGGCGGCCCGGGGGTGCAGCCGGGGCAGCACGGTCGCCGAGATCACCGCCGGGATCACCCCGATCCGGACCTCGGTGAAGGCGAACGTGGCCTCCTCGGCGCAGATCGCCAGGTCCGCGGCGGCGATCAGGCCCAGCCCGCCGGCCCGCGCCGGCCCGGCCACCTTCGCCAGCACCGGCTTCGGGCACTCCCGGACAGCCACCAGCACCTCGCCCAGCATTCCGGCCGGCACCGTCCCGCTGGCGTACGCGGCGGCGGTCTCCTTCAGGTCCGCCCCGGAGCAGAACACCGGGCCGGTGTGGTCCAGCACGACGGCCCGGACCGCGTCGTCGGCGACCGCCGCGGCCAGCCCGGCCAGCAGCTCGGTCATCAGCGGGGTGGAGAGCGCGTTGCGGTTGTGCGGGCTGTCCAGGGTGAGGGTGGTCACCCCACGGGCCGTGGCGACCCGCACGAGAGCGTCCGGAGAGGTCATGCCGGGCACACTAGTGGCCATGCCCGGCGTCCTTCCAGAAGGCGAACCCGTCCCGCGCGACGGGGCGCTGCCCGCTGCCGCCCGCCGCGCCGTCGGCGCGCGCGGCTTCGGGGTGTACGTGCACGTACCGTTCTGCGCCAGCCGGTGCGGCTACTGCGACTTCAACACCTACACGGCGGCCGAGCTGGGCGGCGGCGCCGGCCGGGAGACGTACGCCGACACCGTGCTGGCCGAGCTGGCCCTCGCCGGCCGGGTGCTGGGCGACAGCCCGCCGCCCCGGGTGGACACCGTCTTCGTGGGCGGCGGCACGCCCACCCTGCTCCCCGCCGACGACCTGGCCCGGATCCTCGACGGCATCGACCGCACCTGGGGGCTGGCCGCCGACGCCGAGGTGACCACCGAGGCCAACCCCGAGACGGTCACCCCGGAGTCGCTCAAGGCGCTGCGGGCCGCCGGCTACACCCGGATCTCGCTGGGCATGCAGTCCGCGGCGCCCGGGGTGCTGGCGATCCTCGACCGGCAGCACAGCGCCGGCCGGGCCACCGCCGCCGCGCTGGAGGCCCGGGACGCCGGGTTCGACCACGTGAACCTGGATCTGATCTACGGCACGCCGGGGGAGAGCGCCGAGGACTTCGCCGCCTCGCTGGCGCAGGTCGTCACCGCGGGGGTGGACCACGTCAGCGCGTACGCCCTGATCGTGGAGGACGGCACCCGGCTGGCCGCCCGGATGCGCCGCGGCGAGCTGCCGTACCCCAGTGACGACGTGGCGGCGGACCGCTACCTGGCCGCGGAGGCGGCCCTCGCCGCCGCCGGCTTCTCCTGGTACGAGGTCTCGAACTGGGCCCGCTCCGAGGCGGCCCGGTGCCGGCACAACCTGCTCTACTGGACCGGCGCCGACTGGTGGGGCCTCGGCCCGGGGGCGCACAGCCACGTCGGCGGGGTGCGCTGGTGGAACGTCAAGCACCCGACGGCGTACGCCCAGCGGCTGGCCGCCGGGGAGTCGCCCGGCCTGGCCCGGGAGCTGCTCACGCCGGACGAGGCACACATGGAGGACGTGATGCTGCGGCTGCGGCTCGCCGCCGGGCTGCCCCTGTCCAGGCTCGACGAGGCGGGCCGCGCGGGCGCCGAGCGGGCCCGGGCCGACGGCCTGCTGGACGCCGGCGCGTACGCCGCCGGCCGGGCGGTGCTCACCCTGCGCGGCCGGCTGCTCGCCGACGCGGTCGTCCGCGACCTGCTGCCCTGAGCGCGTGACGCGCCGGGTCCCGGCCGGCCCGTGGGCCGGCCGGGTCGGTCACTTCACGAAGGCGTAGGTCATCGGGTAGCGGTAGAGGACGCCCTCGGTGGCCTTCACGCCGCCGATGATGCCGAAGATGATCGGGATCAGGGCGACGATGATCGGGATGAAGAAGAGCAGGCCACAGGTGACCACGGCCAGCACGAAGCTGATCAGGGTCGCGATGACCCAGGTGATCTGGAAGTTCAGCGCGGCGAGCGCGTGCGCGCGCACGGTGGGGGACTGCTGGCCCTTGACCGAGAAGGCGATGAGCGGCGCCACCCAGCCGAGCAGGCTGCCGCCGACCACGACGCCCACCGGGCCGCCGAAGTGCGCGATGAGGGCCCAGGTCCTGTCGTCGTTGTTGGCGTAGCCGGCGGGCGGCCCGTACGCGCCACCGCCCGGATAGCCGGCGCCCGGCGCGCCGTAGCCGCCCGGCGGGGGGTAGCCACCAGGCGGCGGGTAGCCGCCCGGGGGTGGGTAACCGCCCGACGGCGGCTGGCCGCCGGGAGGCGGCGGATAGCCGGGCGGGGGATAGCCGCCCCCGGCCGGTGCCCCGGACAGTGGTGCGGTGGGGGGCTCGTCCGCCGACGACGAGCCGTACGGTGCCGACGGCGGGGTCGGCTCCGGCGGCGGGGCGCCGGAGTCCCCCGCTCCGGGAGGGCGAGGAGGTTCAGTCATGGTCGTCACGGTAGGTCCCGGAGGCAAGGGCGCACCAGAGCGACATCGCCCGGGATGTCCGGCTGTTCGGCCCTGGCGGGCCGGATGTGCGGCGGGCCGCACCGGAGGTGCGTCGCTGATCATCGCGTCGGCGGGCACGCCGACGTAGACTGGCACTCGCTACAGTCGAGTGCCAGACGCCCGGCGGACGCCGCGCCGGGGCGGACGAGGTGCGTCAGGAGGTGGGGAGATGGGTCTCGACGACCGCAAGCTCGCCGTGCTGCGCGCGATCGTCGAGGACTACGTCGCCACGCAGGAGCCGGTCGGCAGCAAGGCCCTGGTCGAGCGCCACCAGCTGGGCGTCTCCCCGGCGACCGTCCGCAACGACATGGCGGTGCTGGAGGAGGAGGGCTACATCCGGCAGCCGCACACGAGCGCCGGCCGGGTGCCCACCGACCGCGGCTACCGGCTCTTCGTCGACCGGCTCTCCCGGGTCAAGCCGCTCAGCCCGGCCGAGCGCCGGGCGATCGAGCGCTTCCTGGTCGGCGCGGTCGACCTCGACGACGTGGTGCACCGGACGGTCCGCCTGCTGGCCCAGCTCACCCGGCAGGTCGCCGTGGTGCAGTACCCGAGCCTGGCCCGATCCAAGGTGCGCCACCTGGAGCTGGTGCCGATCTCCACCACCCGGCTGATGGTCGTCATGATCGCCGACACCGGCCGGGTCGAGCAGCGGCTGGTCGAGATGCCCGGCCCGATCCCGGCCGAGGACGTCACCCACCTGCGGCGCGTGGTCAACGAAAAGCTCGTCGGCAGTCGGCTCTCCGACACCCCGCCGCTGGTGCAGGCCCTGGTCGACGAGTCGACCCCGCAGCTGCGCCCGGCCATGGCCACGCTCTCCACCGTGCTGCTGGAGACCCTCGTCGAACGGCACGAGGAGCGCATCGCGCTGGCTGGCACGGCCAACCTGACCCGGGGCGGCCTGCTCGACTTCCAGGGTTCGCTGCGGCCGATCCTCGAGGCGCTCGAGGAGGAGGTCGTGCTGCTCAAGCTGATCGGCGAGACTGAGCCGAGCACCACCCGGGTGCTCATCGGCGACGAGAACGAGGTCGACAACCTGCGCGCCGCCTCGGTGGTCAGCACCGGGTACGGCCCGGGCAGCACCATCGTGGGTGGTCTCGGCGTGCTCGGCCCGACCCGGATGGACTACCCCGGCACCATCGCCACGGTGAGGGCCGTGGCACGCTACGTGGGCGAACTGCTGGCCCAGAACTGACCAGTCAGGACCGACGGCCGGCTCCGGCCGACGACCGGCGCAACGCGAGACGAACATGAGGACACCAAACGCAGTGGCCAGGGACTACTACGGCATTCTCGGCGTGGGCCGGGACGCCTCCGACGACGAGATCAAGCGCGCCTACCGCAAGCTGGCGCGGCAGTTCCACCCGGACGTCAATCCGGACCCGGAGGCACAGGAGAAGTTCAAGGACATCAACGCCGCGTACGAGGTCCTCTCGGACGATCGGAAACGGCAGATCGTTGACCTGGGCGGCGACCCGCTCGCCCCGGGCGGCGGAGGCGCGGGTCCGGGTGGTCCGGGCGGCGCCGGCCCGTTCGTCGGCTTCCAGGACATCATGGACGCCTTCTTCGGCGGGGCGGCGGGCGGCAGCCGGGGCCCGCGGCCGCGTACCCGGCCGGGCGCCGACGCCATCCTGCGGCTGGAACTGGACCTGAACGAGACGGCGTTCGGCGTCGAGGCGCCGATCACCGTGGACACCGCGGTGCTCTGCACCACCTGCTCCGGCGCGGGCACCGCGGCGGGCACCCACCTGGCCACCTGCGAGGCGTGCGGCGGCCGGGGCGAGGTGCAGTCGGTGCAGCGGACCTTCCTCGGCCAGGTGGTCTCCGCCCGGCCGTGCACGGTGTGCCAGGGCTACGGCACCACCATCCCGCACCCCTGCCCGACCTGCGCGGGCGACGGCCGGGTACGCACCCGCCGCTCGCTCACCGTCAAGATCCCGGCGGGCGTCGAGGATGGCATGCGGATCCGGCTGGCCCAGCAGGGCGAGGTGGGCCCGGGCGGCGGCACCGCCGGCGACCTCTACGTGGAGATCCACGAGCGGCCGCACGACGTCTACTCCCGCAAGGGCGACGACCTGCACTGCCGGGTCACCGTGCCGATGACCGCGGCCGCGCTCGGCACCCGGCTGACCATCAAGACGCTCGACAGCGAGGAGACGGTCGACGTCAAGGCGGGCACCCAGCCGGGCAGCACGCTGCGGCTGCGCGCCCGGGGCGTACCGCACCTGCGCGGCACCGGCCGGGGCGACCTCTACGTCCACCTCGACGTGCGGACCCCGACCAAGCTCGACGCCGACCAGGAGCGGATGCTGCGCGACTTCGCCAAGACCCGCGGCGAGGAGGTCGCCGAGCTGACCAAGCAGGGCGGCTTCTTCTCCCGGATGCGCGACGCCTTCAACGGGCACGCCTGAGGTGTCGGCGCCGCTGTTCCTGGTCGAGGCGCTGCCCACCGGTGACGCGCTGACGCTGGACGGCCCGGAGGGGCACCACGCGGCCACCGTGCAGCGGCTGCGCGTCGGCGAGGAACTGCTGCTCGCCGACGGGCGGGGCGGCACGGCCGCCGCCGTGGTCAGCGCCGTCGGCCGGGGCACCCTCGACCTCCGGGTCACCTCCCGGGGGTACGTCGACGCGTCCGTCCCCCGGCTCGTCGTGGTGCAGGGCATCGCCAAGGGCGACCGGGGCGAACTGGCCGTGCAGGCGATGACCGAGGTCGGGGTGGACGAGATCGTGCCCTGGGCGGCGTCCCGGTCGGTGACCCAGTGGCGCGGGGACCGGGGCGTACGGGCCCGGGAGAAGTGGGCGGCCACCGCCCGGGAGGCGGCCAAGCAGGCCCGGCGCCCGTGGCTGCCGGTGGTGGCCGGCGCGCCCGACGAGTCCACCAGCACGGTGGCCCGGCGGATCGCCGGCGCGGCCGCCGCGTTCGTGCTGCACGAGGAGGCCGACGACCGGCTGACCACCGTCGAGCTGCCCGACGCCGGCGAGATCGTCCTGGTGGTCGGCCCCGAGGGCGGCATCGCCCCCACCGAGTTGGCCGCCTTCACCGAGGCCGGCGCCCGTACCGTGCGGCTCGGCCCCGCGGTGCTGCGCACGT
Source organism: Micromonospora sp. MH33 (assembly GCF_003013775.1). Lineage (NCBI taxonomy): Bacteria > Bacillati > Actinomycetota > Actinomycetes > Micromonosporales > Micromonosporaceae > Micromonospora > Micromonospora sp. MH33. Next base: position 11,020 of record NZ_MUYZ01000056.1, on the reverse strand, counting down.
CGACGGCCGGGGTGGCCGCGCTCAGCGTGTTGTCCGCCCGCCTGCGTCGCTGGTGAACCGGCCGGTCCTCCGCCACCGCGTGTGCCGGCGGTTCCCGTCGAGCGGCGGTCAGCTGCGCAGGTAGGAGGCGCCGTTGAGGTCGATGATGGTGCCGGAGGCCCATTCGGCCTCGGGATCGGCCAGCCAGTGCACGGCGGCGGCGATCTCCTCGGGGCGGGCCACCCGGTGGAACGGGGACTGGGCGCGGATGGCGTCGCCGCGGGGGCTCTTCAGGTGCTCGTTGGTCATGTCGGTCTCGACGAAGCCGGGAGCCACGCTCGCCACCCCGATGCCGTAGGGCGCCAGGGCCACCGCGAGGGACTGCGCCATCGCGTTCATCCCCGCCTTGCTGGCCCCGTACGCCGGGTTCGCGGGCTCGCCCCGGAACGCGCCCCGGGAGGAGACGTTGATGATCCGGCCGCCCCGCTCGCGCATGTGCTGGGCGGCGCACCAGGCGGCGTTCGCCGCGCCGAACAGGTTGGTGTCCAGCACCTCGCGCCAGCGCTGCCGCCACTGCTCGTAGCTGCTCTCGAAGACCGGGTGCGGCGGGTCGGCCGGCCCGAACACCCCGGCGTTGTTGACCAGGACGTCGAGGCCGCCCAGGCGCTGCGCCGCCTCGTCCACCATGGCCCGGACCGCCTCCGGGTCGGCCAGGTCGGCGCGGACCACCACGTGCCCCTCGCCGGGAAGCTCCGCCCGCAGCGCCTCGGCCAGCTCCGCGGAGTCCCGGTGGTGTATCGCCACCCGGTCCCCGCCCGTCGCGAATGCCCTCGCCACCGCACGCCCGATGCCGCGCGAGGCCCCCGTCACCAGTACCGCCCGAGAAGTCACGCGGCACATCATGCCTGAGCCGGTACGGGACGACTTACCATGCCCCGATGGGAACCGACTGCCTGTTCTGCCGGATCGTCGCCGGGGAGATCCCGGCCACCATCGTCCGCGAGACCGCCACCACCCTGGCCTTCCGGGACATCGACCCGAAGGCCCCCACGCACGTGCTGGTGATCCCGAAGGAGCACTACGCGGACGTGGTCACCCTGGCCGAGGGCGACCCGGGGCTGGCCGGTGACCTGCTGGGCACCGCCGCCGTGGTGGCCGAGGAGGAGGGGCTGACCGTGGACGGCTTCCGGCTGATGTTCAACACCGGCCCGTACGGCGGCCAGGAGGTCTTCCACGTGCACGCGCACCTGCTCGGCGGCGCGCCGCTCGGCCCGATGCTCTGCCGCTGAGCGGCTGCCTAGACTGCCCTCATGATCACGGTGCATGACCGGCTCGGCCGGCTGGTGCGGCAGGCGCAGGCCCACGGGCGGATCCCGGCCGTCTCGGTCGCCCTGCACCGGGCCGACCGGCCGCTCTGGACCTGCGCGGTCGGCGGGACCGGCAACGACACCCCGCTCGGGCCGGAGACGGTCTTCCGGATCGGCTCGGTCACCAAGACCTTCACCGGCGTGCTGGTCATGCAGTGCCGGGACGAGGGGCTGCTCGACCTGGACGACCCGATCGGGCGGCACCTCGACCTGCCGGCGCACGGCGAGCTGACCGTACGCCGGCTGCTGTCGCACACCGCGGGCCTGCAGCGCGAGCCGCACGGCGACGTGTGGGACAGTCTGCGCGCGCCCGACGTCACCGAACTCCTCGCCGACCTGGCCCGGGTGGAGCGGGTGCTGCCCACCGGGCGGCGCTACCACTACTCGAACCTCGGCATGGCCCTGCTCGGCGAGCTGGTCGCCCGGCTGCGCGGCGGCACCTGGGCCGAGGTGCTGGCCGAGCGGGTGCTCGCCCCGCTCGGGCTGACCGCCACCGGTCCGACGCCGGGCGAGCGGGCGGCGACCGGGTTCCTGGTCGACGCGTACTCCGACGAGGCCCGGCCGGAGCCGAACACGGACTTCGGCGCGGTGGCCCCGGCCGCGCAGCTCTGGAGCACCGCGCCGGACATGGCGCGCTGGGCGGCCTTCCTGGCCGACCCGGGCGCGCTGGACCCGGCCGGCGCGGTGCTCGCGCCGGCCACCCTCGACGAGATGCGCTGGCCGCTGACCACCACCGACGAGACGCTCTGGGCCGGCGGCTTCGGCCTCGGGCTGATCCTGGTGCCGCAGCCGGGGCGGGTGATGCACGTGGGGCACGACGGGGCCATGCCCGGTTTCCTGGCCGCCGTCTACGGAAGGCGCGGTGGCGACGGCACCGCCGGCGCGATGGGCTGCGCGGTGCTCGGCTCCTCGGGCACCGGCGTGCCGGTCTTCGAGCTGCCGCACGCGCTGCTGGCCGCCGCCGCCGAGCACGACCCGGCCGACATCGAGCCGTGGCGGCCGGGCGCGCCCGCCCCGGAGCACCTGCGTGGCCTGCTGGGCCGCTGGTGGGGCGAGGGCTTCGAGTACGTCTTCTCCTGGCACGACGGGGCGCTGCGGGCCCGGGCCGCGGACGAGCCGGCCGGCAAGCCGCCCGCGGTGTTCGCGCCGCTGCCGGACCGGCCGGACGTGTTCCGCACGGTCTCCGGCCGGGAGGTGGGCGAGCTGCTCCGGCTGACCCGGGACGAGCGCGGGGCCGTGGTCCGGATGCACTGGGCCACCTACCGTTTCACCCGGCACCAGGAGACCTTCGAGGGGTACGACTTCCGCGCCGGCAGTTGATCTTCCAAGCGGGCTGCGCCCGGCGGCGGCAGCTCTGTTCCGCCGGGCTGCGCCCGACGGAAATGGGCACGGTGCCGCGGGTGTTGACCCGATACGATGGGAGTCACGACCGCCGCGCCAGCAGGGCCCGGCGCCGAGTTCGAGAGCAGGTGGCGTAGGGCCCGACGGCCCGACCTATGACCGGCACCCCACCTCCCGGCCCGCCCCGGGTGCAGACCAGGATCACGGTCCCCGACCAGAAGATCATGGTGAACCTGCTCGGCGCGGGCGACGAGATCCTGCGGCTCGTCGAACGCTCGGTCAACAGTGACGTCCACGTGCGGGGCAACGAGATCACCATCACCGGCGCGCCCGCCGACAACGCCCTCGCCGAGCGTCTCTTCAGCGAGCTGCTCGAACTGATCGAGAAAGGCGAGACCCTGACCACTGATGCCGTCCGGCGTACCGTCGGCATGCTCGAGCAGGGCGGCGCCGAGCGGCCCGCCGAGGTCCTGACGCTCAACATCCTCTCCCGGCGCGGTCGCACCATCCGTCCCAAGACCCTGGGGCAGAAGCGCTACGTCGACGCCATCGACGCGCACACCATCGTCTTCGGCATCGGCCCGGCGGGCACGGGCAAGACCTACCTGGCCATGGCGAAGGCCGTCCAGGCGCTCCAGGCCAAGCAGGTCAACCGGATCATCCTGACCCGGCCGGCGGTCGAGGCGGGGGAGCGGCTGGGCTTCCTGCCCGGCACCCTGAACGAGAAGATCGACCCCTACCTGCGCCCGCTCTACGACGCGCTGCACGACATGCTCGACCCGGAGTCCATCCCGAAGCTGATGGCCGCCGGCACGATCGAGGTGGCGCCGCTGGCGTACATGCGGGGCCGGGCACAGCCCTATGACGCCCGGGTCCTGACCCCGGAGGGCTTCAAGCCGTTCGGGTCGCTCCAGGTCGGCGATCTGGTCATCGGCTCGGGCGGGACGCCGACACCGGTGATCGGCATCTACCCGCAGGGTCCCAAACAGGTGTATCGGGTCACCACGCAGGACGGGGCGTCCACGCTCTGCTGCGGCGAGCACCTGTGGACTGTCGCCCCGCCGCTACGAGCTTCCGCTCGTGGCGCCCGTGCAGATGGAGCCGCGGGCCGTTCCGCTCGACCCGTACGCCCTCGGGCTGCTCCTCGGCGACGGTGCGATCTCCTGCCGAACGACGCCCGCCTTCAGCACCGCGGACCCTGAGCTCGCGGTCGCGCTCGAGGAGGCGCTCGTCGACATCGAGCTGGTCCGCAAGGGCGACTACGACTACGTCCTTCGGCACGTCAACGGTCATCGCGGCGGGGTGATCGTGGCGAACCCGGTGACGCTAGCCATCCGCGAGCTGGGGCTGGCGGGTGCTACGTCGGGGACGAAGTTCGTACCCGACGTGTACAAGAACAACAGCGTCGGTGTTCGGTTGGCCGTCCTCCAGGGGCTGCTGGACACCGACGGTGGACCGGTCCTTCAGGCGGGGCGCAGTTGCCGCGTGCAGTACACGACCACGTCCGCCCGGCTGCGGGACGACGTCGTCCACCTCGTCGAGTCGCTCGGCGGGGTCGCGACGTGTCGCGTCCGGGAGGCCGAGGGACGCAAGCCCGGCCTGGCGGAGGGGCGTCCGGTTCCGTACCGTGCTGACGCCTACGTGGTGGAGATCCGGCTTCCCGCCGGCATCGCGCCGTTCCGGCTGTCGCGCAAGCGTCGGCTGTACGACGAGCACGGCGGTGGCCGGCCGATGCGGTTCATCGACTCGATCATCCCGGCCGGGGTGAAGGAGACGATGTGCATCCAGGTCGCGGCGGAGGACTCGCTCTACGTCACCGACGACTTCCTGCTCACCCACAACACCCTGAACGACGCGTTCATCATCCTCGACGAGGCGCAGAACACCACTCCCGAGCAGATGAAGATGTTCCTCACCCGGCTCGGGTTCGGTTCCAAGATCGTGGTCACCGGTGACGTCACCCAGGTGGACCTTCCCGGCGGGACGACCAGCGGCCTGCGGGTGGTCCGGGAGATCCTGAGTGACGTCGAGGACGTGCACTTCGCCCAGCTCTCCAGCTCCGACGTGGTCCGTCACAAGCTGGTGGGCGACATCGTCGACGCGTACGCCCGCTGGGACGCCGAGCGGGAGAACCAGCAGGCGCAGAGCGTGCACGCCGTGCCCGGGCGGACCGCCCAGGGCGGCCGGGCCGGCCGGCGCCGCTAACCCACCAGAGGAAGACAGTTGTCCATCGAGATCGCCAACGAGTCCGGTGTCGACGTCGACACCGACGCCGTGCTCGCCGTCGCCCGGCACGCCCTCGACGAGATGGGGGTCAACCCCCTCGCCGAGCTCTCCGTGCTGCTGGTCGACATCGAATACATGTCGGAGCTGAACCACCGCTGGATGGGTGGCGACGGCCCGACCGACGTGCTCGCCTTCCCCATGGACGAGGGCAGCGTCGACCACGGCCCGGGGGAGAGCGCCCCGGCCGGCGGTGAACCGGCCCTGCTCGGCGACATCGTGCTCTGCCCGGAGGTGGCCGGCAAGCAGGCCGCCACCGCCGGGCACTCCGCCGCCGACGAGCTGCACCTGCTGACCGTGCACGGCGTGCTGCACCTGCTCGGCTACGACCACGCCGAGCCGGAGGAGGAGCGGGAGATGTTCGGTCTCCAGGCCCGACTGCTGGCCAGCTGGCGGTCGACCCGATCGCAGTGACAGCCATCCTGGCGGCCGGCGGCGCGCCCGCCGGCCTGCCCGATCTCCCTCTCCTCGCCGTCGCGGCGGGGCTGGTGGTGCTCGCCGGCCTGATCGCGATGACCGAGGCCGCGCTGGCCGCCGTCTCCCCGGCCCGGGCCGCCGAGCTGGCCCGGGACGGCGCGCGCGGCGCGCGTACCCTCCAGGCGGTCGCCGGCGACGTGGTCCGCCACCTCAACCTGTTGCTCCTGCTCCGGCTGCTGGCCGAGCTGACCGCCACCACGCTGGTCGCGCTGGTGGCCGTGGACACCTTCGGCGCGGGCTGGCGGGCCGCCCTGGTCACCGCCGGGGCGATGACCGTGGTCAGCTTCGTGGTGGTCGGCGTCGCGCCGCGCACCCTGGGCCGGCAGCACGCCTACGCGGTCGGCCGCGCGGTCGCGCCGCTGGTGCGCTGGCTGGGCCGGGCGCTCAACCCGCTGGCCTCGCTGCTGATCCTGATCGGCAACGCGGTCACCCCGGGGCGCGGCTTCCGGGAGGGGCCGTTCGCCACCCAGGTCGAGCTGCGTGAGCTGGTCGACCTGGCCGAGCAGCGCGGCGTGGTCGAGCACGGCGAGCGGCAGATGATCCACTCGGTCTTCGCGCTCGGCGACACCATCGCCCGCGAGGTGATGGTGCCCCGCACCGAGATGGTGTGGATAGAGGACAGCAAGACGCTCGCGCAGGCGCTGGCGCTCTTCCTGCGCTCCGGCTTCTCCCGGATCCCGGTGATCGGCGAGAACGTCGACGACGTGCTGGGCGTGCTCTACCTGAAGGACCTGATCCGGCGGATCCAGGGCAGCCCGGAGGCCCGGCAGATGCCGGTGGCCGAGCTGATGCGCCCGGCGACCTTCGTGCCCGAGTCCAAGCCTGTCGACGACCTGCTCTCCGAGATGCAGGCGGCCCGCAACCACCTGGTCATCGTCGTCGACGAGTACGGCGGCACCGGCGGCCTCGTCACCATCGAGGACATCCTGGAGGAGATCGTCGGCGAGATCACCGACGAGTACGATGTCGAACGCCCGCCGGTCGAGCGCCTGGCGGACGGGGCCGTGCGGGTGACCGCCCGGCTGCCGGTGGAGAATCTGGGCGAGCTGTTCGACACCGAACTGCCCACCGACGAGGTGGAGACGGTCGGTGGCCTGCTCGCCCAGGCGCTCGGCCGGGTGCCGATCCCGGGTGCCGCGGCCGAGGTGGCCGGGCTCCGGCTGATCGCCGAGGGCACCACCGGGCGGCGCAACCGGATAGACACCGTGCTGGTCAGCCGGGTCGAGCCGGGCGACGCGCCGGACAGCGCGGGGCGCGGCGAGCAGTCCGATCCCCGTGGCAACCACAACCGTTCCGAGGAGAGGCAACCCGCCGATGCCTGAGTCACCCGCCGTGCCGGCCGCCCGGCCCACCCCGTCCGACCCGGCCGAGCTGAGCGCCGAGGACGGCAAGCTGGTCGTCCTGGCCCGGGGGGCGCGGGGCCGGGTGGGTGCCGTGGAGGGCGCGGCGGTCCGCGACCAGGACGGCCGGACGTACGCGGCGGCCAGCGTGGCGCTGCCGTCGCTGACCCTTACCGCGCTCCAGCTCGCGGTCGCTTCGGCGGTGGCGGCCGGCGCGAGCCGGCTGGAGGCCGCCGTGGTGGTGACCGAGGCCTCGACGCTGGACGGCGCGGGGCACGCCGCGGTCCGCGACCTCTCCGCCGACGCGCCGATCCACGTGGCCGCGCCGAACGGCACCGTCCTCGGCACGGTGGTCGAGTGAGCGACGCCGAGCAGCGTCCCTACCGGGCGGGCTTCGCCTGCTTCGTCGGGCGGCCCAACGCCGGCAAGTCGACGCTGACCAACGCGATCGTCGGCACCAAGATCGCAATCACCTCGAACAAGCCCCAGACCACCCGGCACATCATCCGGGCGGTGCTGCACCGGCCGGACTCGCAGCTCGTGCTGGTCGACACCCCGGGCCTGCACCGCCCCCGCACGCTGCTCGGCGAGCGGCTCAACGACCTGGTCCGGGAGACCTGGAGCGAGGTCGACGTGATCGGCCTCTGCATCCCGGCGAACGAGCCGATCGGGCGGGGCGACCGCTTCATCACCGGTGAGCTGGCCAGCCTGCGGGCCACCGTGCTGGCCGTGGTCACCAAGACCGACCTGGTGGACAAGAAGCGGCTGGCCGAGCAGCTGCTCGCGGTGAGCGAGCTGGGCGAGTTCGCCGACGTGGTGCCGGTGAGCGCGGTCTCCGGGCACCAGGTGGACACCCTGGTCGACGTGATGACCGGCTACCTGCCGGAGTCGCCGCAGCTCTACCCCGACGACATGCTCACCGACGACCCGGAGCAGGTGCTCGTCGCCGAGCTGGTCCGCGAGGCCGCTCTGGAGGGGGTCCGGGACGAGCTGCCGCACTCCATCGCCGTGGTGGTCGAGGAGATGATCCCCGAGGGCAACGTCACCAAGATCTACGCGGACCTGTACGTGGAGCGACCGAGCCAGAAGGCGATCGTGATCGGTCACCGGGGCAGCCGGCTCAAGCACGTCGGCACCACCGCCCGCCGCCAGATCGAGGAGCTGCTCGGCACCCGGGTCTACCTGGACCTGCACGTCCGGGTCGCCAAGGACTGGCAGCGCGACCCGAAGCAGCTGCGCAAGCTCGGCTTCTGACCCCGTACGTCGACCGCCGGTCCCGGATCCCGGGGCCGGCGGTCCGCGTGTCCGGCGGATGCCGGGCTGGTCCGGATCGGCCGGCTTTATGGGATGTTTCACTTTTGACCCGGGCCCGCGCACCGTTTCGTCCGGCCGGGTCGGAGGGTAGGGAGGCGTTGCTTCCCCCGCCCCCGACGCCCCCGCGAGCTGATGCGAAACCGATACCTCGACCTGCTCCGCTTCCTGGCCATCGTTCGAGTCGTCGTCTACCACGTCACCGGATGGGCGACGCTGACCCTGATCTTCCCGGCGATGTCGGTGATGTTCGCGCTCGCCGGCTCGCTGATGGCCGCGTCGCTGGACCGGACCGGCGTACCGGCCGTGGCGCGGCGGCTGCGCCGGCTGCTGCCGTCGCTCTGGGTGCTCGCGGCGGTCTTCGTGCCGGCCATGCTGCTCACCGGGCTGCCGCTCACCCCGAAGGTGCTGATCTGGCTCTTCCCGGTCAGCGACCCGCCGGCCAACTACTGGGGCGCCATCGCGCTGAGCCCGATCTGGTACCTGCGGGACTACCTCTGGTTCGTGCTGGCCTCGCCGGTGGCCCTCTGGCTGTTCCGCCGGGCCCCGCTGCCCAGCCTGCTGGCCCCGTACGCGCTGCTCGCGGCGATCGAGTTCGGCGTGCTGGAGAACCCGCCGACCGTGCTGCGCGAGTTCGGCCTGTACTTCGGCGCCTGGCTGCTCGGCTTCGCCCACCACGACGGCCTGCTGCACCGCACCGCCAACCGGGTGCTCGTCCCGCTCGCGGTCGCCCTCGGCGCGGCCGGGCTGGGCTGGATCCTCACCCACCCCGGCCCGCGCGGGTACGACCTGAACGACATTCACCTGGGCAACGCGCTCTGGTCCGCGGCGTTCATCCTGGTGGCGATCGGCCGGGCGCCGGCCGCGGCGCCCTGGGTGGACCGCAGCCCGGCGCTGGGCCGGGTGGTCACCGTGCTGAACCGGCGCGCGCTGACCGTCTACCTCTGGCACATGCCGTTCGTGGCGGCGCTCACCCCGCTGGTGGACGTGGTCGGCTGGTCGGACCAGGACCCGCTCGGGCTGGCGATCCGGGTGGCGCTGGTGTTCGCGCTGGTCGGCGTGGTCACCCTGCTGGTCGGCTGGGTCGAGGACCTGGCCGCCCGGCGTACCCCGGAACTGGTGCCCGGAGGGCCAGGGCGGACCGTGGCCGAGCGGGCGGCGGCCGCACCGGCCAGCCCGGCGCCGGCCGGCGCGGAGACCGAACTCGCCGCGGCCGGCGCCCGGGTGCCGGCCCCGCGCCGCGCGGCCGAACGGTCCGACCTCACCCCGCGCTGACCGGCGGCCGCCTCAGCGCTGGTGGACCGTCACGTTGCCGCTGGTGGCGGAGACGTCGAGCAGCAGGGACGCGCCCGGGTCGTTCGGCACGGCGAGATCCGTGTCGCCGGACTTCGCGTCCGCCCGCACCCGGTACCGGCCCCCGGGCACGGTCAGGTCGACGTCGCCGCTGGTCGCGTGCAACCGGACGGCGGCCGGCTGGTCCAGCTCGACGACGAGGTTGCCCGAGGTGGCCTCGGCGTCCACGCCGGCGGCGAGCCGGCGGGCACTGATGTCGCCGGAGGAGGCGCGCAGCCGGACCGGTCCGGTCGCGTCGACCACCTCGATGTTCCCCGAGGTGGTGGTGGCGCGGACCTCGCCACGGGCCTCGGTCACGTTGATGTCGCCGGAGTTCAGGGTGAAGTCCACCGGGCCGACCCGGTGCAGCGTCACGTTCCCGGAGCTGGCCTCACCGCGCACCGTCACACCTTCCGGGGCGGTCACCTCCCAGGAGACCGTGCACCGGGGGCCGCAGTCGCTCGGCAGCACCAGTTCGTCGCCCTTGATCTCGTACCGGGTGTCCGGCTCCCCGCCCTGGTAGCGGACGATCCGCTTGATCCGCACCTGGTCGGCGGAACCGGTGGCCCGGATCGTCACGTCGCCCGCTCCGCCGGCCGGAACGGTGATCCGGGTGATCTTCGCGCTCTCCGTCTGGTCGTAGTCGAGGCGGCGGAACGACAGGGTGTCGCACCCGGCGAGGACGATCAGGGTGGCGGCCGCGGCGGCGGCGACGGCGGTCCGGTGCAGAGCCATGGCCAGGACGCTACGGCCGACCGCGCGGGCGGCGCATCCGGGTTCAACCGCCGGTCCACCCCGAAGAGACCCTGAGATCGCACCCCGAGGGAGAATGGCCCGATGGCCGGATACCGCCGACAGCTCTACCGCGACGACGCGGTGGTGCTGCGCGTGCAGAAGCTGGGGGAGTCCGACCGGATCATCACCCTGCTCACCCGCCGGCACGGCCGGCTGCGCGCGGTGGCCCGGGGCGTACGGCGCACCACCAGCAAGTTCGGCGCCCGGCTGGAGCCGTTCGGGCACGTCGACCTCCAGCTCGCCGGCGACCCCAAGGGCAACCACGGCAGCTCGCTGCACACCATCAGCCAGGCCGAGGGCATCGACCTCTACGGCAAGCGGTTCCTCGGCGACTACCCCCGCTACACGGCGGCCAGCGCGATCGCCGAGACCGCCGAGCGGCTCACCCCGATCGAGCGGGAGCCCTCGCTGCGGCTGTTCCAGCTCACCCTCGGCGCGCTGCGCTCGCTGGCCACCGGCGACCACGCCACCACCCTGGTGCTCGACGCCTACCTGCTGCGCGGCATGGCCTTCGCCGGCTGGGCGCCCGCGCTGACCGCGTGCGCGGTCTGCGGCACCCCGGGGCGGCACCGGGCCTTCTCCGTGCCGGCCGGCGGCGCGGTCTGCCCGGACTGCCGGCCCCCCGGCGCCGCCCACCCCGCCCCGGCCACCGTCGACCTGATGTCCGCGCTGACCACCGGTGACTGGGCGTACGCCGACGCCACCGAGACGGGTGTGCGCCGCGAGTGCAGCGGCCTGGTCGCGGCGCACCTCCAGTGGCACCTGGAACGCGCGCTACGCTCGCTGCCGCTGGTC
>NZ_MUYZ01000559.1:0-2159 GCF_003013775.1 Micromonospora sp. MH33 | reverse complement strand
CGGCGCACGACGACGCCGGCGAGCCGCGTGCCGATCCGGCCGGCCTCGTCGCGGACGCCGCCAGCCGGGCCGGGAGCGCGGGTGTCGAGGAGCGCGGCCGCCGGGCCCTCGTCGACTCGGTCGGCGACGCGGTGGCGGTGGTCGCCGCCCTGCTCCAGTCCACCGGAGGCTTGCGGTGACCCGTGGCCCGGTACGGGCTGGCCGGATCGCGGCGGCGGCGTTCCCGGTGCTGCACTTGGCGCCAGCCCTCACCGCGCTGCCGGCCGTCCGGCGCCGCTTCTTCCGCGGCCTGCACGGTGTCGGCCCCCCGGACCGGGTCGCGCTCACCTTCGATGACGGCCCCGATCCGGAGTCCACCCCGCGGTTTTTGGAGGTGCTGGCCGCGTACCGGGTCCGGGCCACCTTCTTCCTGCTCGGTGCGATGCTGCACCGGGCTCCGGACCTCGGGCGGGAGATCGTCGCCGCAGGCCACGAGGTGGCGGTGCACGGCTGGCGGCACGACAACCTGCTGCTGCGCGGGCCGGTGGCAACCGTCCGCGACCTGGCCCGCGCCCGGTCGCTGATCACCGCCGTGACCGGCGCGACCCCACGGTTCCTGCGCCCGCCGTACGGGGTGCTGACCGGCGCCGCCGTGCTGGCCGCCGGCCGGCTGAAGCTGGAGCCGGTGCTGTGGAGCTGCTGGGGGCGGGACTGGACCCGCACGGCCACCGCCGACTCGGTGTACGGCACCGTCCGGTCCGGTCTGGCCGGCGGGGGCACCATCCTGCTGCACGACTCGTCGTGCGCAGCCGCGCCGGGGGCGTGGCGGGCCGGGCTGGCCGCCCTGCCCCGGCTGCTGACCGAGTGTCGCCGCGAGGGCTGGACGGTCGGGTCGCTCGGCGACCACCGGGACGTGCCCCGGTGACCCTCGCGGTGGTGGCCGCCCTGGTGGCGGCCTTCTGCTTCGCGCTCGCCAGCAACATGCACCAGCGGGCGGCCAAGCAGCAGTCACCCCGGCGGACCCTGGACCCGCGCCTGCTGTGGCGGCTGCTGCGCACCCGGCTTTGGCAGCTGGGCTGGGCGCCGGACGTGACCGGCGCGCTGGCCCAGGCCCTCGCGCTGCGCAACGGTCCGCTGGCCGTGGTGCAGCCACTGCTGGCGACCGGGCTCTTCATGGCCATCCTGGTCGAGGCCGCCTGGGACCGGCGGCCGGTGCCGCGCCGGGACCTCGTGGCGACCCTGGTCGGTACCGTGGGACTGGTCGCCTTCCTGGTGACCGTTAACCCACGGGCGGGGGTCGAGGAGCCCGACGCCACCGCGTGGGGGTGGGTGGCGGTCGGGGCCGCCGGGGCGGTGGCCGGCTGCCTGGTGGTGGCCCGGACGACCAGCGGCGCGACGCGCGGCGCGCTGCTCGGCGTCGCCACCGGGGTCCTCTACGGGATGGCTGCGGCCCTGCTCAAGGCGGTGGCGACCCGGTTCCACGGCGATGTGCCAGCACTGTTCACCGACCCGCGGCTGGCGGCGCTGGTCGTGGTCGCCCTGGTCGGCGTGCAGCTCAATCAGAACGCGTTCCAGAGTGGGCAGATCGCCGCGCCGCTGACCGCGCTCACCCTCACTGAGCCGGTGACCGGAGTGGTCGTCGGGGTGACCGCGTTCCACGAGACGCTCTCCCTCGACGGGGTCCGGATCCCGCTCGTGGTGCTCGCCGCCGCCATGATCACGCTGGGCGTTCGGCTGGCCGGCACCGCGCCGCGCGCCCCCGCCCGCTGCCGTACCGGCTGAACCCGCCCGGCCCGCGGTTCGGTCCGCCCAGGCCGGCGCCCGGTGGCCCAGCAGCGCGATCCGGTCCCCGGGGCCGGTCAACTCACCGCGTTCTCGGTCAGGCAGTCCAACGCGGTCTCCAGCCGCTCCGGGTGACGACCGCGCTGGGGTCGGGAAGCCTACCCCGCGCCGCCGTCCGCGGGAGGCGAATCCCCGAGTCGGCGACCCGTTCGGGTCGGCGTGGCTAGCCTCCGGCCATGAGGACCTGGGGCCCGTCCGCGGTGCTGGCCGCCGCCCTGCTCGTACCGGCGTCGATGCTGTCCACGCCCGCGACGGCGGGCGCCCGGACGGGTGGGGCGGCCGTCCGCCGGCTGCCGGCGGGGGCGCCGCCCTGCCCGAACGTGCCCGCCCCGGCGACC
>NZ_MUYZ01000558.1:0-2184 GCF_003013775.1 Micromonospora sp. MH33 | reverse complement strand
GCCGCCGAGCGCCACCGGGTCGAGGTGCCCGGCCACCTCGGCCGGGCCGAGCACGACCGGCACCCGCAGCCGCCGCCCGAAGGCGCGTTCCAGCAGGTCGAGACGGTATTCGCCGGTGCGCGGCGACCAGTAGCCGGTGCCGCTGGCGTCGCCGCGGTCGGTGCGCAGCGCGGCCAGGCCGGGTGCGCCGGCCAGCCGCCAGGTGAGCCAGTCGTGCGGCAGGCAGACGGCGGCCACCCGGTCGGCGTTGGCCGGCTCGTGCCGGGCCAGCCAGCGCAGCTTGGTGGCCGTGAAACTGGCCACCGGCACGGCGCCCGTCGCGTCGGGCCACGTCGGCCAGCCCGCCGGCCCCGGCCACGGCCGCCCGCAGGGCGGCCCACCAGGCGTCCGGGTCGACCTCGGTGCCCTCGGGGTGCGGCGCGCGGCCCTGCCGGACCAGCGCGCCGGTCTCCGCGTCCCGGACCACCACCTTGCAGGACTGGGTCGACGAGTCGATCCCGGCGACGAGCGGCATGGCGGCCGCCTCAGCGCGCGCCGAGCAGGTGCTCGACGGCGAGCTGGTTCAGCCGGACGAAGCCGAAGCCCTTCGCCCCGGCCGCGTCCGGGTCGAACTCCTCGAACGCCGAACGGTCGGCGAGCAGGTCGGCGTAGCCCTCGCCCGGGTTCAGGGTCGGGGTGGCCAGCTCGGTGACCTTGCTGGCCGCCAGGGCCTCGGCCACCTCCGGGTCGGCCCGGAACGCCGCGGCCCGCTCCTTGAGCAGCAGGTAGGTGCGCATGTTCGCCGCCGCCGAGGCCCACACCCCCGTCATGTCCTCGGTCCGGGAGGGCTTGTAGTCGAAGTGCCGCGGCCCGTCGTAGGCGGGACCGCCGTTCGGCCCGCCGTTCTCCAGCAGGTCCACCAGGGCGAACGCGTTGAGCAGGTCGCCGTGGCCGAAGACCAGGTCCTGGTCGTACTTGATGCCGCGCTGGCCGTTGAGGTCGATGTGGAACAGCTTGCCCTGCCAGAGCGCCTGGGCGATGCCGTGCGCGAAGTTCAGTCCGGCCATCTGCTCGTGGCCGACCTCGGGGTTGAGGCCGACCATCTCCGGTCGGGCCAGGGTGGAGATGAACGCCAGCGCGTGGCCCACGGTGGGCAGCAGGATGTCGCCGCGCGGCTCGTTCGGCTTCGGCTCGAGGGCGAAGCGCAGGTCGTAGCCCTGGTCGACGACGTACTGGCAGAGCAGGTCAACGGCCTCGCGGTAGCGGTCCAGCGCGGCGCGGACGTCCTTGGCCACGTCGTACTCGGCGCCCTCCCGGCCGCCCCACATGACGAAGGTGCGGGCGCCCAGTTCGGCGGCGAGGTCGACGTTGCGCAGCACCTTGCGCAGCGCGTACCGACGGATGTCGCGGTCGTTGCTGGTGAAGCCGCCGTCCTTGAACACCGGGTGGGTGAAGAGGTTGGTGGTGACCATCGGCACGACCAGGCCGGTCTCGTCGAGGGCCTTGCGGAACCGGGCGATGTGCTGGTCGCGGGTGGCGGCGTCCGCGCCGAAGGGGACCAGGTCGTCGTCGTGGAAGGTGATCCCGTACGCCCCGAGCTCGGCGAGCCGGTGCACGGCCTCCACGGCGTCCAACTCGGGTCGGGTGGCGTCCCCGAACGGGTCGCGGGCCGGCCAGCCCACTGTCCAGAGACCGAAGGAGAACTTGTCGGCGGGGGTGGGACTGGGTGCCATGGAGACCTCCGGGTGGTGGTGTCGTCCGCAATTTGTTCAGTGGTTGAATTAAATGGCGGTCGTGTGGCAGTGTCAAGCGGTGAACAGCACCAGCAGCGCCGGGGCGGTCCGGCAGGGCAGCCTCCGCGAACTCAACCTCGCGGTCGTGCTCCGGCGGATCGCCGCCGCCGACCGGCCACCGTCCCGGGCCGAGATCGCCGCCGGCACCGGACTGACCCGGGCCACCGTGTCCGCCGTGGTCGACGACCTGATCGCCGGCCGGCTGGTGGCCGAGGCGGAGCCCGCGCCGCGTACCGGGGCCGGCCGGCCCGCCCGTGGCCTGGTGCTGGCCGGCGACGGCCCGGCCGGGCTCGGCCTGGAGGTGAACGTCGACTATCTGGCCGCCTGCGTGGTCGACCTGACCGGGACGGTCCGGCACCACCTGGTGCGCCGCGCCGACCTGCGCCCGGTGCCCCCCGCCGACGCCCTGGAC
>NZ_MUYZ01000557.1:0-2198 GCF_003013775.1 Micromonospora sp. MH33 | reverse complement strand
CAGCGCCACTGCCGGGCGAGCAGCTTCGCGCCGGCCGGCGAGCGGCTGCCGGAGGCCGGGCTCTGCCCGCCCCCGACGTGCGCGATGAAGACCGGGCCGCCGGCGCCGGGCACCGGGGCGAGCACCCGGCCGGCCTGGCCGAGCCACGGCCAGCGGCCACCCAGCCCGTCGAACCGGACCCGGCTGAGCACCGGCAGGCCGAGCAGGTCGGCCACCTCCAGCATCCGGTCCCCGGGCTGGTCGAGCACCTCGACCAGCCCGTCGTCGGCCCAGCGCCGGACCACCATCCGCTCGTTGGAGGTGAGGTCCGCGTCGGAGAGCAGGGCCCGGTGCACGATCGCGTAGACCGGGACGCTGTCCTCCTCCATCTGCCGGGCCAGCGCGTCGATCACCATGCCGAGCCGCAGCAGGCTGGCCGGCCGTCCGCCGTCCAGGTCCTGCCAGCGGATCACCTCGGCCAGGTCGACGACCGCCCGGGCCAGCGAGGGATCGGTGCAGACCCGACCCTCGATGGCGTCCAGCACCTTGCTGATCTCGAATCTCATGCCGCGCTCCGGACGGTGTCGTCGGTCCGCCGGGTCGGGGCCGGCCGCCCCGCCTCGGCTCGCACCGCCGTCGCGGTGAGCAGGTCTGCCATGCGACGACCCTACCGGCAGGGCCGATCCGCGCCGCTCGACGCACGCCGGAAATCGACCCTCGCCGCTCGCCGGCCGGCTCAGCCCCGCCGCAGCGGGCGGCCCACCTCGTGCAGGTGCGCCAGCGCCTGCCGGTACGACTCGACCAGCCCGGTCTCCGCGTACGGGATGCCCTGCTCGACACAGTAGGCGCGGACGATCGGCCGGGCCCGCCGCAGGTTGGCCCGGGGCATGTTCGGGAAGAGGTGGTGCTCGATCTGGTAGTTGAGCGCCCCCAGCGCCACGTCGACGAACCGCCCGCCGCGGACGTTGCGCGAGGTGAGCACCTGCTTGCGCAGGAAGTCGAGGTCGTCCTCCTCCGTGGGCATCGGCATCCCCTTGTGGTTCGGGGCGAAGGCACAGCCCATGTAGAGCCCCCACAGCCCCTGGTGGACGGCCGCGAAGAGCAGCGCCCGGCCGGGCGACATCACGGCGAACAGCAGGCCGAGGTAGCCGACGGCGTGCGCCAGGAGCAGCAGCCCCTCCACCGCGCGGTGCCGGACCGGGGTGCGCCACCGGCCGTCCGGCTCCCGGCCGACCAGCGCCCGCACGCTGGCCACGTGCAGCGCCAGCCCCTCCAGCAGCAGCAGCGGGAAGAACAGCCACGCCTGCCGCCGGGCCATCCACCGGCTCGCGCCCCGGGTCGCCGTCGCCTGCTCGTACGTCCAGACCAGCGCGCCCGCCCCGACGTCGGGGTCCTCGTCGGCGTGGTTGGGGTTGGCGTGGTGCCGGTTGTGCTTGTCCACCCACCAGCCGTAGCTCAGCCCGACCGCGAGGTTCCCGGCGACCAGGCCGGCGACCTCGCTCGGGCCGCGGCGGCGGAACATCTGCCGGTGGCCGGCGTCGTGGCCGAGGAACGCCACCTGGGTGGTGGCCACCGCCATGAGCGCCGCCAGCGGCAGCTGCCACCAGGAGTCGCCGACCGCCACCACCGCGGCCCAGCCGGCCAGGAAGGCGCCCAGGGTGATCCCGATCCGGGCCGCGTACCGGCCGGGTCGCCGGTCGAACAGGCCCGCGGCGGCGACCCGGCGGGACAGCCGCGCGTAGTCGCTGCCCCGCCGTGCCGGCGGCGCCGTCAACGTCGATGAGGTCATCCGATCCCCGCTCCTCGGTTGGTGTGCCACGCCGGCGGCGCGACTCTGCGTAACCGATTCTGCGCGGATCGATCGCGCTGGGTAATCCTGGCAACCCCCCAGCCCGGGGTGGTGCTACCCCTACCTCATCCCGCCCACCGCGGCCCGCAGCCGGGCCAGGTCCCGCCGGCGCCGCTCGTAGGTGGCGGCGAGGGCGATCAGCGCCAGGCCGCCCAGGCCCAGGAAGATCCAGCGGGGCAGCAGGTCCCAGCTCCGGGCCAGCTCGTGCAGGGCCAGCGGGACCAGGGTCGCCGCACCCAGCAGGACCGGCGCCTGCCAGCGCCGCACCGCACCGCCGAGCACCGCGCCGAGCGCCACCAGGCCGAGGGCGAGCCGGCGGGCCGGCTGCGGGTCCGGCGCGGCCAGCACCGAGACCAGGCTGGGCAGCAGC
>NZ_MUYZ01000556.1:0-2204 GCF_003013775.1 Micromonospora sp. MH33 | reverse complement strand
GCGAGGCCGACCCGCTCGCGCAGGGCCAGCAGGCCAGAGCCGTGCGAGGACGGGCCCGGCAGCGGGCCGGCCGGCGCCCGCCCGTTGACTACCGACACGGCCACCTCCCCGCCGCGCCGGTCGACGCTGACGGTCACCGGCGCGCCGGGGGCGTACCGGGCGGCGTTGGTCAGCGCCTCGCGGACCACCCGGTGCACGGCGTGCGCGACCAGCGGCGGCAGGTCGCCAGCATCGCGGTCGGACCGCAGCTCGACCGCCATCCCGGCGTCCCGCGCGCCGTCGACCAGCTCCTCGACGCTCTCGCCGGCCGGCCGCAGCGAACCGGACCGCTCCTCGCGGAGCACGCCGATGACGTCGTGCAGCCGCTCGGTGGCGGTGGCCACGCTGGCCCGCAGTTCGCCGGCCGCCGCCCGGTGCGCGGGTGGCAGGTCGGCGGCCAGTTCCAGCGCGGCGGCGCGCAGCGCGATGAGGCTCAGGTCGTGCCCGAGCGAGTCGTGCATGTCCTGGGCGATCCGGGCCCGCTCGCGCAGCCGTACCCGCTCCACCGCGGCCCGCCGCTCCCGCTCCTCGGCCTCGGCGTGCCGCGCCCCCGCCTCGGCGAGCGCCCGCTGCTGGCGGCGCAACCGGCCGAGCAGCCAGGGGAACACCCCGGCGAAGAGCAGCACCCAGGCGAGCAGGAACCAGGTGGCCGGATTGGTGCCGAGCAGCCCGAGGTTGACCGCGGTGCCGGCGACCGCGACGGCGGCGAAGCCGGCGGCCACCCGGCCGGCGCCGGCGCTGCGCCGCCCGGCCAGGTAGCTGAACACCGGGATCGCGAAGACGAAGTTGCCGTCGACCAGCGAGCCGAGCACCACCGCCAGCAGCGCCGCGAGGGGCCACCGGCGGCCGAACACCACCGCGAGGCCGAGCAGCGCCAGCGAGCCGGCCAGCAGCGGCACGGCGTGGCGCGGCCAGGGCGGGGTGAGCCCGGCGTACGCCACCGGGGCGGCGACCACGGCCCAGAGCAGCAGGTCACCGGCCCGGCGGCGGACGGCCGGCGGGGTTGGCTGCGGTTCCACGGCGGCCAGGCTACCCACGGCCGGAAGGGCCGGACACCGACGAAAGTCAGGTGCTCAGCTGATCTCCTCGGCCCAGGCGCGCCAGTCGTCGAGGACGCCGTAGAGGGCCGGGGTGAGCCAGCCCGGGGCGGACCGGCGGAACACCCCCGGGTCCATCCCGCCGGCGCCCGTCGGCACCGCGCCGAGCAGGTTCGGCACCAGGTCGGACAGGTTGAGCCAGTGCACCAGCTCCGGCTCGGCCGGCCAGGCGCCGATCACCACGCCCGCCGGGATGGCCCGGCGTTCCAGGGCCTCCAGGGTCAGCGCCGTGTGGTTCAGCGTGCCCAGCCCGGCGCGGGCCACCACCACGGCCGGCGCGCCCAGCGACACCGCCAGGTCGGCCACCGTCCAGGGCTCGCCCGACGGGCGCAGCCCCATGGGTACGAGCAGCCCGCCGGCCCCCTCGACGAGCACCAGGTCGTGCTTGTCGGCCTCCTCGCGGATGGCGTCGACCGCGGTGTAGAGCTCCAGCGGCTCCAGCTCGGCGACCCGGGCCGCGGCGAGCGGGGCGAGCGGATCCGGGTAGCTGGCCAGGGTCCGACCGGTGAGCGGGGCGGCCAGCCGGGTCACGGAGTCGACGTCGCCGGGGTCACCGGTGGCCGTACCCGTCTGGCCGGGCTTGACCACCGCGACCCGCAGCCCGGCGGCCTGCGCGGCGGCGGCGATCGCCGCGGTCACCACGGTCTTGCCCACCTCGGTGTCCGTGCCGGTCACCAGCACCGGCCCGGTCCAGCCGTTGCCGTTGCTCATGACCCCTCCTTCGTTCGCGACTGCGGGGCTCGCAAACCCGGCTCACTCCTCGCGCTCACCGGTGCGCACGCCACGATCACGTCCAGTGCCCGTTCGAAGTCGGCCCGGTCGACCCCCGCGCTGATCGTCAGCCGGAGCCGGGACCGGCTGTCCGGGGTGGACGGCGGCCGGAAGCAGCCCACCGCCACGCCCCGGTCCCGGCAGTCGGCCGCCCAGGCGGTCGCGGCCTCCGGACCGGGAGCGGTCACCGAGACCACCGCCGCGTCCGGGGCGGAGACCTCCAGCCCGGCCCCGCCCAGCCGGCGCACCGCGAGGGCGGCCCGCTCGGCCAGCTCGGCGCGCAGGGCGTCGCCGGCC